>JAGQRU010000280.1 GCA_020425105.1 Paracoccaceae bacterium | reverse complement strand
GCATCGACATGCTGGAACGGCTGGCGGACATGCTGCGGGCCAAGGACAGCCGGGGCGGGTTCGAGGCCACTCCGGACATGCTGTCGATCACCGGGATGACGCTGGATCAGTTCGCAAATCTGATGCAGGGCCTGGGGTATCGCGCCGAGCGTGGCGAGCGGGAAAAACTGCGCCCCGTCGTTGAGGTGCCGGGGGACGCCGACGCGGCGCCCGCCGACGATGCGTCGGAAGAGGATGCCGCTTCGGCGGCGGAGGCTTCTGAAGCAGTGGCGGCGGACCCTGCTGTCGCAGCGGATCAAGTTGCCGCGCCGGTGGCCGATCCGGTGGCGGAACCCGATCAACCCGAAAACGCAGTCTCTGAAAACGCTGCGTCCGACGACGCAGCGCCGGAAGATGTGACTGCTGCGGACAGCACGCCGGATGCCGAGGCCGATGCTGACGCCGAGGCCGCTGCCGACGTCATCGAAGAGACGGCCGAGCCTGTTGCCGAAGCGGCTCCTTCCGTGGATGCCGAAACCGCTCCCGAGATCGAACATTTCTATACTTTCACCTGGGCGCCCAAGCGCCGGCCGAACCGTCAGGGACAGCCGCGGCGCGATGGGGCAGCGGCTGCTGCCGGGGACCGCGATAGCAAGCCGCGTCACGGGCACAAGCCGCGCGGGGAAAAAGCGGCTGGCGACCGGCCCAAAGGGGACCGCCCCCATGGCGACCGCCCGCAGGGGGGCAAGCACAAGGGCAAGCGACCGCCGCAAAAGACGGGCGCCAAAACCTTTTCGGCCCGGCCGCCCAAGGCTGAAAAGCCTATCGATCCGGACAACCCCTTTGCCGCCGCGCTGATGGGACTGCGTGACAAGACCTGAACCGGGCGACACGCCGGGCGTCGCGGCCTCTGCGATGCGCTTGGACAAATGGCTCTGGCATGCGCGGTTCTTCAAGACCCGCAGCAAGGCCAGCGCCGTGGTCTCAGGCGGGCATCTGCGGGTCAACGGGGTGCGGGCGCACAAGCCCGCCCATGGGATTCGGCCCGGCGACGTGCTGACCTTTCCGCAGGCATCCCAGGTGCGTGTGGTCCGCATCCTGAAGCTCTCGGACCGCCGCGGACCGGCGCCCGAGGCACAAGGGCTGTACGAAGACCTGTCTCCGCCGGCGCCTGTGCGCGATAGCGGTGCACCGCGCCCGGAAAAGGGGCGGATCGGGCGTGATGATCGTCGTGCTGCGCGCGCAGAAAAGCATGGCCCGCTTGAATGATCGAACCGGTCGGACTAGGAAGACCCGGAGCAAAAAGATGAGTGCCCCCAGATGACCTATGTCGTGACCGACAATTGTATCGCCTGCAAATACACCGACTGTGTCGAGGTCTGCCCCGTGGATTGTTTCTACGAAGGCGAAAATGCGCTCGTGATCCATCCGGATGAATGCATCGACTGCGGCGTGTGCGAACCGGAATGCCCTGCGGACGCGATTCGCCCGGATACCGAGCCGGACATGGAAAAATGGGTGGAATTCAACCGCAAGTATAGCGAACTCTGGCCGGTGATCTATACCAAGAAAGACCCGCTGCCGGACGCGGAAGCCCGCGACGGCGAGAAGGATAAGCTGAACAAGTACTTCTCGGAAGAGCCCGGCGCGGGTGGTTAACAACGCTGCGACGTGACGTTGGGTCATGGTTGCCGGCATTCAGCATGTCGGCGACAATGCACTTTAATGCAAAGCGTGAATGTGTTAGATTGCTGCTACAACCCTGATGGATCCAGAAACGTCTCGCCCTGAACCGCGAGTGCGTTTCTTTTTTCGCCTGTGTGCGCAGCCCTTCCAAGCGTGGGCGAGCGACCGGGATCAAATGTGAGGAATACACCCTGATGAGCCAAGCGAAAGCCTCTGATTTCCGCGCGAACGATTATGTGGTCTATCCGGCACATGGTGTGGGCCAAATCATCTCCATCGAAGAGCAGGAAATCGCTGGCCTGAAACTGGAACTTTTCGTCATCTCGTTCGAAAAGGACAAGATGACGCTGCGGGTTCCGACCAACAAAGCCGAAACCGCCGGGCTGCGGTCCTTGTCCAGCCCCGAGCTGATTTCGCAGGCGATGGACATTCTGCGTGGCAAGGCCAAGGTCAAGAAAGCCATGTGGTCGCGCCGGGCGCAGGAATACGAACAAAAGATCAACTCGGGCGATCTGATTGCCATCGCCGAAGTGGTGCGCGACCTGCACCGCGCCGATGATCAGCGCGAGCAGAGCTATTCCGAACGTCAGTTGTACGAAGCGGCGCTGGAACGGCTGACCCGCGAAGTCGCGGCTGTGAAGGGCGGAAACGAAGACGACGCCCAGAAGCAGGTTGACGAGGTTCTGCTGAGCCGCGCTGCCTGACAGGCCGCACCGACTGCACGACACCGATGGGCCGCGCCGCAAGGAGCGGCCCTTTTCTTATGCCCAAAGGGTCAGGGACAGCAGGCAAAAGATCTCGCTCACCTGCTGCGCCGCGCCCATGACATCGCCGCTTTGCCCGCCGATCCGCGCCCGCGCCACCAACCCGACCGCCGTCGCGCCCAGTCCTGCGGCAAGGGTCGCCGCACATGCCGCCCCAGGTCCGGCAAGGATCGCCGCCAGACCGATCGCGATCCCGCTGGCGATAAGCGCAGGCGCCGCAGACGGCCGCCCCAACCCTTGCGCCAGCCCGTCCGCCCGCGCGGGAGGCAGCGCGGCCCAGACCGCCGTCATTGCCGCGCGCGACAGCACCGCTGCCACCGGCAGGGCGGTCCAGGACGCGGAAAGCTCCACCATCGACTGCCAGCGCAGAAGCAGCGCCAGACCCAGAGCCAGCACGCCATAAGTGCCGATGCGGCTGTCATGCATGATCTGCAGCCGCTTTTCCCGGGTCCAGCCGCCCCAGAACCCGTCGGCGCAATCGGCCAGCCCGTCTTCGTGCAGCGCGCCGGTGACCATGATCAGCACCACCAGCGCCAGACCCGCCGCCAGCCCCGGGCCGAGCCCCAGCCACAGCGCGCCTGCCTGCGCGCCAGCCCCCAGCGTGCCGACCAAGAGCCCGGGCAGAGGATAGGCCCAGGACGCGCGCGCGCCGCGCGCCTGCGCCCGCCCGGCATGCACCCGCACGGGCAATCGGGTCAGCAATCCAACCGCGATCAGCGGGTCGGCGGGATGCAGCAGCGCGGTGGCGGAACGGGTCAAAATGCGGTTTTCCTCAGGTTTGTTCGGCGTTACCTTGCTTGCCAACCAATATCAACGAGGCCGCGCATGTCCCAGTTTCCATTCCAAACGCTCGCCTCGGTTCGTGCGGCGCTGTCCGATCTGCCGGATCCGGATGCCGGCGCGCTTTCCGGCGCGCGCGACCGCAACGGACAGCTGACCAAGCCGCCCGGCGCGCTTGGCCGGCTGGAGGATCTGGCGATCTGGTACGCCGGGTGGCGCGGCACCGCGCAGCCCCAGATCACGGCGCCGCAAGTGGTGATCTTTGCCGGGAATCACGGCGTCGCGGCGCGCGGGGTTTCGGCCTTTCCCGCTGATGTGACCGTGCAGATGGTGGCCAATTTCCAGGCCGGGGGCGCGGCGGTGAACCAGTTGGCACGCAGCGCTGGCGCGGCGTTTTCGGTGGTGCCCTTGGCGCTGGACCGTCCGACGCTGGATTTCACCACGGGCCCGGCCATGGATGAATTCGAACTCTGCGCGGCGCTGTCCGAAGGCTGGCAGGCGGTGGACCGGCAGTCGGATCTTCTGGTGACGGGCGAAATGGGCATCGGCAACACGACCGCTGCCGCGGCCATCGCGACGGCGCTGTTTGGCGGCGCGCCCGAAGACTGGACCGGGCGCGGCACCGGGCTGGACGATGCGGCGCTGGTGGCCAAGACCCGGGTTGTGGCCGAAGGGCTCGCGGCGAATGCCGACCGTCTGGGCGATCCGCTGCAGGTGCTACAGGCGTTGGGCGGGCGGGAGATCGCAGCCATGGCCGGCGCCATTCTTCGCGCACGGCAGTTGTCGATCCCGGTGATCCTGGACGGGTTCATCTGCTGTGCCGCCGCTGCGGTGCTGCACAAGATCAATCCCGCGGCGCTGGACCACTGCGTCGCCGGGCATATGTCGGCCGAAGCCGCCCATGGCCGCGTGCTGCAAGCCCTTGGAAAGCCCGCGCTTCTGGATATGGGCATGCGGCTGGGGGAAGGCTCTGGCGCGGTTCTGGCGCTGCGGATCCTGCAGGCGGCGGTGGCATGCCATTCCGGAATGGCGACCTTTGCCGAAGCCGGGGTGGCAGCGGGGGACGATCCCGCGCCGTAATCCTATCCGCTCGGAGGCGGCGGAGCGCCGTCCTGAGCCGCATCTGAGGCGACCGCATCACCGCCGGGAAGCGACTTGACCTGCGCCGTTTGCTTTTCGGCCTGTTCGGCTTGTGCGACCAGAGCGGTTTCAAGCTCGCGGCTGAACTGCTTGGCCCGCGCCATATAGGCCGCGTTTTCGGTCACCGGCACGCCGGGCTGCCAAACCTCTGCCAGTTCGCGCAGCGCCTTGCGGTCGAGCTTGTAATACAGCTTTTCCAGCTCGGCGGCTTCGAACTCCGACAGGCCCATGTTTTCCAGGACATAGCGGGCGGTTCGCAGCGAACTGTCGAACATCTCGCGGACGATGTCGTCGGCGCCCGCCTGATAAAGCTCGAACACATGCACCCGGTCATAGGCGCGCGCCACGATATGCAGATCGGGGCGCACCTTGCGCGCATGACGGACGATTTCGGTGGATGCCGCCTTGTCGTCCATGGCCACCACCAGCACCTGCGCTTCCATCAATCCGGCCGCTTGCAGCAGTTCGGGGCGGGTCGGATCCCCCAGAAAGGCCTTGAACCCGAATTGGCGCATCAGCCGGATAGTGCCCAGATCGTGATCCAGAACGGTGGTGCGAAAGCCGCTCATCTGCACCATGCGGTTGACCACCTGACCGAAGCGCCCGATCCCGGCGATAATGATCGGCCCTTGCTGTTCGATGGCGTCCGTTTCCGCCGATGGCGTGCTGTCCGCATGAACTTTCTTCGACAAGTATTCGTAGGCAATGAAGAAAAGTGGCGTCAGCAACATCGACAGGGCGATGATCAGATAAAGCTCCTGCGCCAGTTGGTCGGGCAGCACGTGGCGCTGCAGAGAAAACCCGACCAGCACGAAGCCGAACTCACCCGCCTGCGCCAGGCCGAGCGTGAACAGCCTCCGGTCGCGGCCGTGCAGCTTGAACAGGATCGCCAGCAGATACAGGATGGCGCCCTTGGTCAGCATCAGACTGATCGTGGCGGCCAGCAGCCGGAAGGGTTCCGCCAGAAAGGTGGTGACATCGACACCGGCGCCGACGGTGATGAAGAACAGTCCCAGCAGAAGGCCCTTGAACGGCTCCAGCGCGCTTTCCATCTCATGCCGGAATTCGGAGTTGGCCAGCACGACGCCCGCCAGAAACGCGCCGAGCGCGGGCGACAGGCCGATGATCAGCATCAGGCAGGCAATCGACACAACGATCAGCAGCGCCAGCGCGGTGAACATCTCGCGCAAGCGGGTGGCGTGGATGGCGCTGAAGACCGGGCGGGTCAGGAAAATCCCGGCCAGCACGATGGAGGACAGCGCCGCCAGCGTCACGATGGCCGCGGCCCATCCCGGCAGGGCGGCCAGAAGCGCGCGCGCCTCGGCCGCGAAGGCGACCGCACTTGTGGCGGTCCCGTGCAGCGCGGGCGCATGGGCAGCCTGGCCGCCGTCGACCGCCGACAGCGCCAGAAGCGGCAGAAAGGCGAGCATGGGGATGACCGCCACGTCCTGGGTCAGAAGCACCGCAAAGGCGGCCCGCCCGCCATTGGTCTGCATCAACCCCTTTTCCGACAGGGTTTGCAGCACGATCGCCGTCGATGACAGCGCCAGCGCCAGACCGCAGGCCAGCGCGACGGACCAGCCAAGCCCGAAGGCCATGCCCGTGCCCATGATCGCCAGGGTCGTCAGCACCACTTGCAGTCCGCCCAGCCCCAGCAGCCGGTGGCGCATCGCCCACAGGGCGCGGGGGTCCAGTTCCAGCCCGATCAGAAACAGCATCATGACCACGCCGAATTCGGCGAAATGCTGCAGGCTTTCGGTTTCGCTGCCGACCACCCCCATGGCTGGGCCGATCAGGATCCCCGCCAGCAGATAGCCCAGCACGGATCCCAGCCCAAGCCGCGCTGCCAACGGCACCGCGAGTACCGCCGCCGCCAGATAAATGACCGCCTGGAACAGAAACGCTTCCATCAGAACCCCACACCCGTTTTACGGCGCGCCCGCATCCGCCGGAAATAAGGCGGAGGACACAGGCTGCGACACTGCTTATGGGTGGCCGGGCGGGCGCGTGAAATCAACCCGTTCCCTAGCCTCGCGGCATGGTGAGAGAAATATTTCGTCCGCTTTTCACATATCTTAGGCGGCCTTGCGTGATTTCTGCGACGCGCCCGCCATCCATCCGGTCGCCCACCGCGACGTTGACGACCTGCCCGCTGGGCAGGCGCACGAGCGCGCGCGACTTGCTGCGCGGCCCGAATGTGCCCAGCAGATTGAGCGAATTCAGGTCGATGCCGCTGCTGTCGGTGGCCTCGCGCGCGACCTTGGCGGGCGACGGCTTCGTGGGCGCCGCGATATCAGCGGCGGCGAGCGTTTGTGGCGGGGCCGCCGACCGGGCCTTGGCAAAGCGCGCGGCGGCCTGATCGGACCGCGGCACAGGGCGCGGCGCGTCGGCGATCGCCGTCGCGGCGGGGCCCGGGGCTGCCTGCGCGGCTTCGGTTGCCAGCTGCTGCTGCGACACCGGGCGCTGCTGCGGATTGAAAAGCTGCAATTCGGCTTCGGTCTTGCCGCCCAGATTGGCCCGTTCGAACTGCTCGGTCAGGGTGTCGGGGCGATGGCGCGGCGCCAGCCGGTGCAGCGGGTCACTGGCGGGCAGATCGGCGCGGCTGACCACCCTCAGCAGCACCGCGTCGGGATCCTGCTCCGGGCGCGGCCGCGTCTTGGCGGGGGGCGCACCGGCGAAGATCATCACGCCGTCCGGGTTGGGTGTCCCCGCACGCGACGGTTTCACCAATCCGCGTTCGTCGATCACATAGACCTGCGCGGCGGGGCCCGGGCTTGCAGGCGCGTCGGGTTGCGGCAGCTCCTGCCATGCCACCATATCTGGCAGCGCCAGCGCGTCGGTGGTGGAGGTCTCGTCGATCCCCGGCAGCAGCAGGTCGTCCAGCGTGGCGTCGGCCACGGTCTGGGTCAGCACCGGCGGGGCGCTGAAAAAGGCCGCCGGGGTGTCGGGCACGGGCGAGGGCTGGCGCGGCAGATCCGGCATCTCAGGGGTTTCGGCGGCGCTGGCCAGATCCTCAAACGCCTCGTCATCGGCGGCTTCGCTGTCGTCGATGGCCAGCATCTCGGGCCTCGCCATGCGGTCGGCAGGCCCCGCGACGGGTGCGGGCGCTTCGCCAAAGACGGGGGGCGACACGATGGCGGGGCCGTCCGGTGCACCGGGACCCAAAAGGCCCGGCCACAGGGCCACGCTGGCCAGGCCCGCGACCAGAAGACCCGTCATGGCGGCCAGCCAGCGGGTCTTGCGTCCCATGGCGATCCGGCGCCCGCGCAGGCCCCGAAGGGGAGTCGTGGCAGGACCGTCGTCGCCGTCTTCCAGTGGCAGCGAAAAGGATGGGTCCCGCCGCGCGGCCTCGGTCGCCCGGGCGCGCGCCGCCGCGATCTTGTCGCTGGGATCGGGACGGGGCGCTGCGACCGCCGTGCTTGGGTCCGGCAGTTTGGGCCAGGGGCGCAGGCCGGGATCTGGTGCGCCGAGATGGCCCAGATCGGGCTGCCCGGCGAATTGCGCAGGCTCGGGGCGGGCAGTGAAAGCGGTTGGGACAAGACCGCAGGCGGTCAGAAATTCGGTGGCTTCCTGCAGGACCGCGCGCGGCGCGGCTGCAACCTGATACCAGGGCCCGTGGGCGCGCCAGTCCAGATGCGGGTCGGGGGCCAGATGCGGATAAAGCCGGACCAGTTCGTCGCGCAATGCCGACGCCCGGTCGACGCCTTGCGGCGGCGCGGGCAGCGACGCATAGGTCATTTGGTCCGCCGGCAGCGACACAAGCAGCGCGGGCACGACCGAGGCATCGTCGGGATCAAGCCCCCGGGCAAGCAACTGCGCCAGCCGCTGTTGCAGATCGCGCCCGGTCAGATCGGTATCGCCAAGCGGGAACCAGCCGCCGCCGTCGGTTTCGGCCAGCAAAACCGCACGGTCCTGCGTCAGATCGAGAGCCAGTCTATGTGCCATCCGCCCGCCTGCATCGCCTCAACCCGTTTCGGGAGGTTTGTTTTCATAAATCCTACCATATCTGGGAGGCAAGGACAGGCCTGTCCGGGCGGATCCCGGGCAAAAAATAGGAAGGAATGAGAATGAAACGTACTGCATTCGCGGCCATCGCGGGGCTGGCCCTGATGGCCGGAGCCGCCTTGGCGCAGGCCGCGCCGACGGAGCGGACGATCACCGTGACCGGATTGGGAAGTGTCGAGACCGCGCCGGATATGGCCTGGCTGCAGCTTGGGGTCGTGTCGCGGGCGTCCTCCGCGGATCTGGCGCTGGCCGACATGGCGCGGTCGCTGAAGCAGGTGATGACGACGCTGGAGGCGCAGGGCGTGGATCCGTCCCGGGTGCAGACGCAGGGATTGGGGCTTTTCCCGCTGCGGTCCAACACCGCTTCGGCACGCGCGCAAGGGGCAGAGATCCAGGGGTTTGAAGCGCAAAGCCGGCTGCAGGTCGAAATCCTGGATCTGCCCGGGCTGGGCGGCATCATCGATGCAGCGGTGCGGTCCGGCGCCAACGATCTGGCGAACCTGAGCTTCGGCATCCAGGATATTGACGCGAAAACAAACGAGGCGCGGCAAGCAGCGATGGCCGACGCCATGGCGACCGCGCGCCTTTACGCGGACGCGGCGGGCCTGCGCCTGGGGGCGGTGCAAAGCATCACCGAAACCGGAAGCGCGCCGCGCCCCGAAATGATGGGCCGCGCGATGATGGCCGAGGCCGCCGTGCCGATCGCTGGCGGTGAAGTCAGCGTGACCGCGCGGGTCACGCTGGTGATTGCCCTGACGGAGTGATCCGGGATCAGGCGGTGGCTTTGGCCAGCGCCTGATCGAGATCCGCAATCAGATCATCGGCATCTTCGATGCCGATGGACAGGCGCACCACATTGGGGGCGGCGCCCGCCGCCGCTTGCTGTTCCGGGGTCAGCTGGCGGTGGGTGGTGGACGCCGAATGAATGATCAGCGAACGGGTGTCGCCAAGGTTGGCGACATGGCTGAAGATCTCGACATTATCGACCAGCTTGATGCAGGCCTCGTACCCGCCCTTGACCGCGAAGGTGAACAGCGCGCCCGCGCCTTTGGGGCAGATCTTCTTCACCCGGTCGAAATAGGGCGACGACGGCAGCCCTGCATAGGTCACGAACTCCACCCGGTCGTCGGTTTCCAGCCAGTTGGCCACAACCTGCGCGTTTTCCACGTGGCGCTGCATGCGGAGCGACAGGGTTTCGATCCCCATCAGCGTGTAATGCGCCGCCTTGCGGGTTCATCGTCATGCCCAGATCGCGCAGACCGACGGCGATGGAATGGAAGGTGAAAGCCAGCGGCCCGAAGGTTTCGTGGAATTTTAGCCCGTGATAGGCGGGCTCCGGGGCGCTGAGCGACGGGAACTTGTCGCTGGCGGACCAGTCGAAGCTGCCCTTGTCCACAACGCACCCGCCGGTGACGGTGCCGTTGCCGGTCAGATATTTGGTGGTCGAATGCACGACCAGATCGGCGCCAAGCGCGAAGGGGCGGCACAGATACGGCGTGGCCGAGGTGTTGTCGACAATCAGCGGAACGCCGGCCTCATGGGCGACCTCGGCCACGGCGGGAATGTCGGTGATATAGCCGCCCGGATTGGCGATGGATTCGCAGAACACCGCCCGGGTGTTGTCGTCAATGGCGGTGCGCACCGCATTCAGATCGTCGAAATCGACGAATTTCGCGGACCAGCCGAACCGGCGGATGGTCTGGCTGAACTGGGTGACCGTGCCGCCGTAAAGGCGGGTCGAGACCACCACATTCATCCCCGGTCCCATCAGCGGGAACAGCGCCATGATCTGCGCCGCGTGGCCCGACGAACAGCAGACCGCGCCGACGCCACCTTCCAGCGTCGCGATGCGCTCCTGCAGCACGGCGACCGTCGGATTGGTCAGGCGCGAATAGATGAAGCCGACTTCCTGCAGGTTGAACAGCGCCGCCGCATGATCGGCATCGCGGAACACGAAGGCGGTGGATTGATAGATCGGGGTCTGGCGGGCGCCGGTGGCGGGGTCGGGCCGTGCCCCGGCGTGAATTTGCAGCGTGTCGAAGCCGTATTGCGGCGTGTCGGACATTGTTCTCTCCCTGTGCTGTCGCCAAAGTAGTGGTAAGGGAACAAACGAACGCTCACAAGCTGCCAGAGATGACCGTGCCGCCGGTGCCGTTTCGCCTTGCCCGGTCTGCCAATGCGTCCGCCACCGCGCGCGCAATGCCAAGGCGGGATCAAAACGGTTGATAAGCCGGGTGCGGCGGCCTAGGGTTCCGCAAAGAATTGATCAAAAATGCTGCAAATCAGGGAGTTGCACCATGAAATTCATTCTGGCAGCCGGGGCGGCGACGCTTCTGGCCCTGTCTGGACCGGCGATGGCGGACATCAAGATCGCCCATGTCTATGGCAAGACCGGCCCGTTCGAGGCCTATGCCAAGCAATCTCATGTGGGTCTGATGATGGGGCTGGAATACGCCACCGGCGGCAGCATGAAGATCGGCGGCGAAAAGATCATCGTGATCGAAAAGGACAGCCAGCTGAAACCCGATATCGGCCGGGCGCTTCTGGAAGAAGCCTATGGCGATGACGAGGTCGATCTGGCGGTCGGCCCGGTCAGTTCCGGCGTGGCGCTGGCCATGTTGCCGGTGGCCGAGGAATTCGAAAAGATCCTGATCGTCGAACCGGCAGTGGCCGACAGCATCACCGGGGCCAACTGGAACCGCTATATCTTCCGCACCGCGCGCAACTCCAGCCAGGATGCCATCGCCAATGCCGTGGCTCTAGGCGGCGAAGGGGTCAGCGTCGCGACGCTGGCACAGGATTACGCCTTTGGCCGCGACGGGGTGGCGGCGTTCGAAGAGGCGCTGGCCGGCACGGGTGCTGCGCTGGTGCACAAGGAATTCGTGCCGACCGATACCACGGATTTCACCGCCGCCGCCGAACGGATCTTCAACGCGATGAAAGACATCGACGGTGACAAGAAACTGTTCATCATCTGGGCCGGCGGCGGCAATCCCATGAGCAAGATCAACGCGATGGAGCCGCAGCGCTTCGGGGTGGAGATCGCCACGGGCGGCAACATTCTGGCGGCGCTGACCGCCTACAAGGAACTGCCGGGCATGGAAGGCGCGACCTATTACTATTATGAAATTCCGCAGAACCCGGTGAATGACTGGCTGGTCAAGGAACATTTCGCGCGCTTCGACGGACCGCCGGATTTCTTTACCGCGGGCGGTATGGCCGCGGGCATCGCGATCGTGGAAGCGATCAAGAAGGCGGGATCGACCGAGACCGAGGATCTGATTGCCGCGATGGAGGGGATGGAATGGGAAACGCCCAAGGGGATGATGAAATTCCGCCCCGAAGATCATCAGGCTTTACAGTCCATGTACCATTTTAAGATCAAGGTGGACCCGAATGTCGACTGGGGGATCCCTGAACTGGTGCGGGAACTGACCATCGACGACATGCCGGTGCCGGTTCGGAACTGACAACCGGTGCGCCCGGCGCTTTGCGGGGCCGGGCGGCAAGGACGGGCGAGTAACGGCAATGGCCGAAATGGTTTTGGAAACCCGCGACCTGACGGTGCGCTTTGGCGGTCATGTGGCCGTCAACGGCGTCAGTACGGGGTTCCGGCGCGGCGAGTTGACGGCGATTGTCGGCCCGAACGGGGCCGGCAAGACCACGTTCTTCAATCTGATCTCGGGCCAGATCGCGGCGACGCGGGGCCGGGTTCTGCTGGGGGGCGCCGATATTTCGCGGAAATCCGCCGCCGACCGCACCCGTCTGGGGATCGGGCGCGGGTTCCAGATGACCAACCTGTTTCCCGATCTGTCTGTCTATGAAAACGTGCGCCTCGCGGTGCAGGCGCAACAGCGCAAGGGCGGGCGGATTCTGCGGCTGGCGGAGGCTGACGACAAGATGCGCGACCGCACGGTCGCCGTTCTGGATCGGGTGCAGATGGGGCCAGAGGCGGCGAAGCCCGTCAGCACCTTGTCGCATGGCGATCAGCGCAAGCTGGAAGTGGCCATGCTGATCGCGCTCGACCCCGCGATTTACATGTTCGATGAACCCACCGCCGGGATGTCGCCGGACGACGCGCCGGTTGTGCTCGACCTGATTGCGGCGCTGGCGCAGGACCGGCGCAAATGCATTCTGCTGGTGGAACACAAGATGGATGTGATCGGGGCGCTCGCGGACCGGATCATCGTTCTGCATAACGGGACACTGGTTGCCGATGGCGATCCGGCGGCGGTGATGGCCTCTGACATCGTGCAAGAGGCGTATATGGGACGGAGGCGCGCCGATGTCTGACGACGATGACGCCGAAAAGATCAATCTGCGGATAGACCGGCTATCGCACGCAATGAGGTCCGCCCGCGCCCGGGCGCGCGGAGAGACCCCGCCGCCGCCCGATCCGGTGCCGGACCCGCCAGCGGCGCCGATGGATCAGGACCCCGCGGCTGATACGTCTCCCACAATGCCGATGGCGACGGAATGGGCGCCGCCGATTGACCCGCCGCCATGCGATCCTGCCCCGGTGCAGACCGGGTGGAACAGCGCTCCGGCACCGGACGCTCCGGCATGGGATCCGGCGCCGCCTGCCAGCGGCTGGGCCCCGGTGCCCGCGCCTTCGTACGATCCCGCGCCTGCCGTTTCTGATCCTACCGCCCAGCCGTTCGGGACCCCGGTCGATCCGCCGCCAAATGACTTCATTGCGCTGCCGTCAGATATTTCCGAAGACGCGACACTGAACATGCCCGGCAGTCTGGGGCCGAAACCGTGGGAGTTGCAGACCCCGCCACCCGCGCCCGAGGCTCTGCCCGATGCGCCGCCCGCGCCGCTGATGCCGGTCGAGCCTGTGCTGCCGCCGCTGATCCTGACCGATGCGGAGCATGTGCCCGACCCGGATATCTTTACGGGCGATGCGGCGCCGGATGAGGCCGAGGTTGCGTACGATCTGCCAGAACCCGCCACCGAAATACCCCCGACGCCGGTCGTTGCGGACGTCACAGCGCCGTCATCGCCCCGGGTGCTTGCGCCGCGCGGGCCGGCGCTCTTGCAGCTTGCCAGCGTCTGCACCGATATCGGGCGCTATCACATTCTGCACGGCGTGGATCTGGAGGTGCCGACCGGCGGCGTCACCATGCTTCTGGGCCGCAATGGTGCCGGAAAGACCACTACGCTGCGTACGATCATGGGGCTGTGGCGGGCCCGCGCCGGGCGGGTTGCGCTTGGCGGGCAGGATATCACCCGCTGGCGACCGCACCGGATCGCGCGGGCCGGGATCGGTTTCGTGCCCGAAGACATGGGCATTTTTGGCGATCTGACGGTGGCGGAAAACATGATGCTCGCGGCGCGAAGCACCCGGCTGAGCCGTGACCGGCTGGACTGGATCTTCCGCGCCTTTCCGGCGCTGGAAACCTTCTGGCGCGCGCGCGCGGGCGATTTGTCCGGGGGGCAGAAACAGATGCTGTCGGTTGCCCGGGTCATGGCGGAAAAACGCCGTCTGTATCTGATCGACGAACCCACCAAGGGGCTCGCCCCGGCGATCGTGGACACCCTTGCGGGGGCGTTGCAGGATCTCAAGCGGCAGGGCGGTTCGATCCTGATGGTGGAACAGAATTTCGCCGTGGCCACCGAGCTGGGCGACACCGCCGCGGTGATGGAGGACGGGCGCATCGTCTGGGCCGGTGAAATGGCGGAACTGGCCGAAGACAGGGCGCTGCAGGCGCGCTATCTGGGCCTGAATGTGGAGGCCGCATGACCCACGCAGCACCCGATGTGGGCGACGTCCACAACACGCAACCGCGCCGCGCCGGGCCGGGCCACGCGATGGCCCTGCCGATCCTGGTGGTGCCCGCGCTGGTGATTGCCGGGCTTCTGGCGATGGCGGTGCAGGCGGCGCTGCCCGACGGGGCGGGCCTGCTGCGCGCGCTGGCCGATCCGGCATTCTGGACCGGCCTGCCCGCGGCGCTTGGCGCGATCCAGGCCAGCTGGCTGACGCTGACCGTGTCGGGTCTGGCGATGGGGATGATGATCTTCCTGATGGCGTCGGGCCTGACGCTGGTCTTCGGCCTGATGGACGTGATCAATTTCGGCCATGGGGCCTTCATCTCGGTCGGGGCATTCGTCGGGGTCAGTGTTCTGGCCGCTCTGGGCGCCTGGGTCGCAGCGCCGGGGCTGGGGGCGAACCTTGCCGCGGTTGCGCTGGCGGTGCTGGCGGCGATGGCGGCGACCGGTGCCATGGGGCTGGTTTTCGAACGGGTCATCGTGCGCCCGGTCTATGGGGCACATCTGAAACAGATCCTGGTGACCATGGGCGGATTGATCATCGTCGAACAGCTGATCCATGTGCTTTGGGGGCCGGACGAAATCTTTCTGACCCGGCCCGAGGCGTTGAAGGGCGCGCTGACCTGGCAGGGCGCCGCGCTGGAAAAATACCGTCTTCTGGCCGTGGGGGTCGGGCTCGCGGTCTTTCTTCTGATGCGGCTGGTGCTGCGGCGCAGCCGCATCGGGCTGATCGTGCGTGCGGGCGTTCAGAACGGCGAAATGGTCGAAGCGCTTGGCTATCGGCTGGGGCTGGTCTTTGTCGCGGTGTTCGTTGCCGGATCGGCGCTGGCCGGGCTCGGCGGCGTCATGTGGGCGCTTTATGAAGAGGTCATCACCGCGCCCATGGGGGCCGAATTGATGGTGCTGGTCTTCATCGTGGTGATCATCGGCGGGCTGGGATCGGTCGAAGGCTGCTTCATCGGCGCGCTTCTGGTGGGGCTGACGCAGAACTACACCGCCTTCCTGGAACCGAAGCTGGCGCTGGTGTCCAACATCGCCCTGATGGTGGTGATCCTGATGTGGCGGCCGGAAGGCATGCTGCCGGTGGCGAGGGCGAAATGATCCTGAAACTTCTGTCCGGCGACCGGCCGGGATCGGTGTTGCTGTCCCTTATTCTGCTGGCCATTCTGGTTGCGCTGGCCGGGGCGCCGTTTCTGTTCGACGGCACGCGGGCGCTCGATACCGCCGCGCGGATCTGCGTCTTTATCGTGCTGGTGGCGAGCTACGATTTGTTGCTGGGCTATACCGGGATCGTCAGCTTTGCCCACACGATATTTTTCGGCTTCGGGGCCTATGGCGTTGCGCTGTCGGCGCTGCATCTGGGGCGCGGCTTCGATGCGCTGATCGTCGGGGCCGGGGCGGGCGCGCTGGCGGCGGCGGCGCTGGCCGCTGTGATCGGCCTGTTTTCACTTCGGGTCCGGGCGATTTTCTTTGCCATGATCACGCTGGCCGTGGCCTCCGCCGTGGCGGTGCTGGTGTCGCAGCTCTCGGCCCTGACAGGCGGTGAAGACGGGCTGACCTATCTCATTCCCAAGGCGCTGACCGCCGCAGCGCGGTACGGCGAGATTCCGACCGTGACCCTGCCGTGGCCCGGCGCCGATCCTCTGACCCTGGGCGGTCAGCGGATCACCGGAAAGATCGTCAATTACTATGTGATCTTTTCCGGCGCGCTGATCCTGATCCTGTTTCTGCTGCGGGTGGTGAATTCCCCCTTTGGGCGCGTGCTGCAGGCGATCCGTGAAAACGATTTCCGAGCCGAGGCGATCGGGTACAGGGTGGTCAGCTACCGCATTGCGGTGACCGTCCTTTCGGCGGTGGTGGCGTCGCTGGCGGGGGCGCTCTTTGCCATCTGGCTGCGCTATGTCGGCCCCGACACGGTGCTGAGCTTCGAGATCATGATCGATATTCTGCTGATGGTCGTCATCGGCGGAATGGGCACGATCTATGGCGCGGTGATCGGGGCGGTGGTTCTGCTTCTGGCGCAGAATTACCTGAAGGATCTGATGGAAACCGCGGCAGCGGGGCTTGGCGACATTCCCCTGGCCGCCGATCTGCTGAACCCGGATCGCTGGCTGCTCTGGCTGGGGGTGCTGTTCGTGCTCAGCGTTTATTTCTTTCCGGCCGGAATTGTGGGCCGGCTGCGGCGCAGCCGGACCTGATCTTTCAAGCTGCCCGGTCAGCCATTCGCCCCGCCGACCCGGGCTTTCATCTCGCGCAGCAGGCGTGAGTTCTTTTCCATCGCTGCCAGGACCGAGTCATAGGTGTCCAGCCCATGCGCTTCGAGCATTGGCAGCATTTTCTGGAACACCTCTGCCGTGGCGACCGTATCGCCATAGGCGGTGTGGCGGACTTCTTCCGGGATCACCACGCCGAACCGGTCGGCCAGCGCGTCGAGCGTGTGCTCTTCGTTCTGCCCGAACAGGATCGCCGACAGCAGCACGGTGTCCAGCACCGGGTGGTCGAACTTCGCGCCGATGGTGCTGGCGTGGCGGTGAAAGAACGCCATGTCGAAAGGCGCGTTATGCGCCACCAGGACCGCATGCTGGCAGAAGCGATGGAACTGCGCCCCGGCCTCGCGGATGGTTGGCTGCCCCTTGACCATATCGTCGGTGATCCCGTGCACCTTGGTCGACCGCGCCGGGATCGCCCGTTCGGGATCCACCAGCTGGTCCAGATATTCGCCATCGACCCGTTTGCCGTTCAGCAGCCGGACCGCGGCGATCTGGACGATCTCATCCCCGCCATTGGGGTCGAGCCCGGTGGTTTCCGTGTCGAACACCACATAGGTCAGTTCGGACAGTTTCTTGCCGGCGATGGACCCGTCGCGCACCTGGCTCAGCAGATCGAAGTCGAACACGGTGGGGCGGCCATAGCCGGGCTTGGGCTTCAGGGTCGATGCCACGTCCCAGGCCTCCGCCACCGGCAAGACCAGCGACGGCTGCCCGTCCGCCATGGTTTCCGGCCAGATGTCCGAATTGTGGTGATCAAGGATCTCCTGCCCGGTGACCGCGAAGGGCGTGTCGGTCAGCTGTTGATCCAACACGTCGCGCAGATCCGCCACGGGCAGCGGCGCGCCGTCCCAGTGCAGCCGTAACAACGCTCCCACACCGTCGAGCGTGACCGAGAGCGACAGTGCCTTGGCAAGCCGCATCAGTGTGATCCGCTCCATGACCGCGGTCAGCAGGCTGGCCAGCGCAAGCCCGTCGCAGCGCAGCAGGATATGCGGGCTGGGCGCGTCGAAGGGCAGGGCATCGGGGCCAAGCTGGCCGCGAATGGCGTCGATCAGGTGCGAGGCGCGCACGTCCTGCATCGGCCACCATGTATCCTGGTTCGCGTCGTGGCGCGCGGCGATCGAATTGACCACGTCGACCAGCGCCGCCGCGTCGCTGCGCAGCGCGGTGCGCAACGCCGCCGGATCCATGTCGTCGAAAATATCCAGCATGGCCTGAATGCGGGCTGCGGGCAGGCGCAGTGCGTCCACCGTTTCCGCCAGCAGCCGTTCGCGTTCGGTGTGCAGGCGCAAATCCTGGGATACGTCGCGCAGGGTCAGAACATATCCCGGATCGCCGCCCAGGCCCAAGGCGCCGCTGACCAGCCGCATATGCGCGGCGATGGTCCGTCCGCATCCGGTGGTGGACACCAGGATATCGCGGTGCTTTTCGCCGGTTTCTGCGGTCAGCAGGCTGTTATAGGTACGCCGGATCGGCGCCTCGCGCAGCAGATCGAAGATCGACCGGTCCAGCCGCGGACGGCCCGTATCCTTCAGCAGATCGACCGAGGTTGGATTGTAGAACACGATCTGATGCGACGGCGAACACAGCACCAGACCCATCTGCACATCCGACAGCAATGCGGTCAGTTGCGTGGTCTGCGCCTGAAGGCGCGCGGTCTTTTCTGCCACGCTCTCTTCCAGCTCGCTGCGGACATTTGCCAGGTTTTCGGCCATGGCGCCGGCCGCGGGGGCCAAGTCGCCCAGATAGCGCGCCGATTGCGCATCCAGATCGCGTTTCACATCCGTATGGGCGCGGGCGCGCAGTTCGGCGGACAGCCGGTCGATGGCGCGGGCGACGTTCTCATCGAAAAGGTACCAGATGCCTGCCACCAGCAGGACGGACAGGAACGCGGCCATGATGCCGGCATCCGTAAGACCGGCAAGAGGATTGGCAGGGTCCAGGCGCGAGGCGGCGAAATACAGGCTGCCGCCGATGATGGCCACGGTGCCGACCGCCATGAGGGCGAAGAACAGAAAAATTCTCAGCCGCAGGGACAGATTGTTCAGCATGGCTCAGCCTCCCAAGAGGCGCCCGACCTCGTTGCGCAGGGCAGCCATGGCGAAGGGCATGGCCAGAAAACCGTCTGCGCCCATGGCGCTGGCGCGGCGGCGGTCGATGGGGCGGCCGGAATCCTGCAGCAGCAGAAGTTTGACCTGATCCAGTTCGCGGGATTGGCGGATCGCCTGACACAGTCCAAGCGCGATGGCGTCATGACTGCGCGATTCCAGGACGATCACATCGGGGGGCGCGGCGCGGAGCGTATCGATAGCTCCGGCGGCGCAGGGGGCGCGGGTCAATTCCGCGCCGTCTCGGGTGAGAGTGGCCGCTATGGCCTGTCCCAGCACATCTTCTTCACACAGCAGTGTAACCCGGTTGCGGGTCCGGCCCGACGGTGCCGCAGTTGCGACGCCGTCGAAAGAGCTGTCGTTCATCCGATATCCTCCTCCTTGCATGCGGTGCGCAGCACCGGGTCTTTGGGGTCCACGGGAACCCAGGCGCTGTCCTCCACAGCGCCGCTTTCGTCCATGCCGACGCCTTCCATCAGATCCGCCCGGCGGTTGGCGGCACAATCGAGCACCACACGCACCTGACGGCTGGGGGCCCAGCGTCCCATGAAGAACAGGTCCACCATCTTCTGATCCGGCAGCGCGTCGTTGGTGCGCACTGTCCGGTGGTCGACCGCGACGAAACGGTTTTTCTGGGGAACCACATAGGTCCAGGGCCGGTACATCGCCCTGTCTTCGTTCACCCAGGCGATTTCCACGCCTTCGGGCAGGCCCGAAGCGGTGTGGTTGTACCAGGCGTATTCCGACCAGATGGTGAAGCTGATCATCGCCAGACCGGCCCCGGCCGGAATAAACCAGCGGGGCAGGCGACGGCCGGTCAGGCGGTTTGCCAGCATGATGACGCCGGCAGCACCCAAGCCGATCACGAAGGTGGCGATCAGTTCTAGAAACATGTGTCCTCCCCAGGATGGCCCGCGGCTTCGGGCCCGCTATTAGCCGATCATACCCCGCCCGTGACCGAGTGCCGATTGCAGCGTCTTTATCACGACAAAGGCGTCGCGAAGATGACTTCGCTCAAAGTCCGACAGATCCGTTGGCGAGAGATAGTTGTTGGGTGCCGCCCCATGGCGCACCAGTTTGGCTTGATGGTCCAACCGCGTTTGCGCGATCAGGTCGTAGGCGTCAAGCAGATCGCTGGCGCCGCTCTTGCTCAGCACATGAGCCTCGACGGCCTCCACCAGCCGTGCGCGGGTGTTGGCAGCGGTCAGCTTGCCCTGCAGCGCATAGATGCGCGCCAGATCCACGACCGGAACCACGCCGTTATGCTTCAGGTCGATCTGGTTCTTGTGCTCGCCCGACCGGATCGTCGCGAAGCCGCGCAGCAGCCCCAGAGGCGGGGTGTGCTTCAGCGAATTGCTGACCATGTGCGACACGAAGATCGAATTGGACGAGGCGGCAGAAAGCGTCTCCTGCTGCAATCCTTCGAACAGCGACTTGTCGCCGCCGATCACGCGCAGGTCGAACATCACCGATGCCAGCATCTGCGCTTCGGGGCTGGGCTTGCTGATCCAGCCATCGAAATAGCTGCGCCAGACCCGGATCGGCTGGCGCCAGCGGGTCGCCGTGGCCATCATGTCGCCGGGGCAAT
>JAGQRU010000279.1 GCA_020425105.1 Paracoccaceae bacterium | reverse complement strand
CGTTGCGCATCAGGATCGCGCTGTCCAGCCCGGCAAAGAACCGGTCCGCCGTGGCGTCGTCGCGGGTAATGATGCAATCGGTGTGGTTCGATCCATAGCGGCGGATATGGGAAATCGCGCCGTCGATGCCATCCACCAGCTTGGCCGACAGGATCATGTCGAGATATTCCTTGCCGAAATCCTCGGGCCCTGCGGCCACGGTCCCGTCGATGGATTGCAAATCGCCATCGGCGCGGACCTCGACACCGGCCCCGATCAGATCGGCCAGGAAGGGCGCGCCGTCGCGATCAAAGAAGGCCCGGTCCACAAGCACGCATTCGGCCGCCCCGCAAATCCCGGTGCGCCGCGTCTTGGCATTCATGATCACCTTGCGCGCCACCTCGGGATCCGCAGCGCCGTCCACATAGATGTGACAGATGCCTTCCAGATGGGCGAAGACCGGCACCCGCGCCTCGCGCTGCACCAGGCCGACCAGTCCCTTGCCGCCGCGCGGCACGATCACGTCGATATAATCGGTCATCCGCAGCATTTCGGTCACCGCCGCGCGGTCGCGGGTCGGCACAAGCTGCACCGCCTCCGCCGGCAGGCCCGCCGCGGTGATCCCGGCGACCAGACAGCCATGCAGCGCGCCCGAGCTGTGAAAGCTTTCCGATCCGCCGCGCAGGATCACCGCGTTGCCCGCCTTCAGACACAGCGCACCGGCATCAACGGTCACGTTGGGCCTGCTTTCATAGATCACACCGACAACGCCCAACGGCGTGCGCACGCGCCGGATATGCAGACCGCTGGGCTGATCCCATTCGGCAATCACCTCGCCCACCGGGTCCTTTTGCGCCGCCACCGCACGCAACCCGGCGGCGATACCCCGGATCCGGTCCTCGTCCAGCTTCAGCCGGTCGAGCATCGCCGCGCTCAGCCCCTTGTCGCGCCCGAAGGCCATATCCTTGTCGTTGGCGGCCAGGATCGCGGGCAGAGCCGCTTCGATGGCGTCGGCACCGGCGTTCAGGGCCGCCGTCTTGACGTCTGGCGATGCGACGGCCAGCTCGATCGCGGCGGCGCGCGCCTTTTGCCCCAGCTCGGTCATCATCGCGGAAATGTCGTCAAGATCTTTCATCGGGTCCTCCAAGACAGGGTCCCCACGTAGGATAAACCGGCGCGCGGCTCAAGAGCCTTGGGCGCAGCCGGTCAGACCACCATATCGTCGCGATGGATCAGAACTGACCGGCCCGGTTCGCCCAGGGCCTCTTCGATCTCGCTCGAATGGCGGCCCCGGATGCGGCGGGTTTCGTCATGGGTATAGCGGGTCAGCCCCTTGCCCAGCAACGCGCCGCCCGGCCCGACGATTTCCACCGGATCGCCGCGCCCGAACGCGCCGTCGACCCCTGTCACCCCGGCGGGCAACAGCGATTTTCCCCGGGCCAGCGCCGCCGCAGCCCCGGCATCGACCAGGATCCGCCCGCGCGGCTTCATCGCCGCGATCCAGCGTTTGCGCGCCGCCTGCGGGTCGCCTTCCGGCAGAAACCAGGTGCAGGTGCCGCCCGCTTCCAGCGCCTTGATGGGATGGGGCGCGCTGCCCTTCGCGATGGCCATGGCACAGCCCGCCGCCGTGGCGATGCGGGCCGCCATCAGCTTGGTCACCATGCCGCCGCGCGACACCCCTGACACGCCTTCGCCGGCCATGGCTTCGATTTCCGGGGTGATCTGCGCGACCACGGGCAGATGCCGCGCAGTGGGATCGAGCACCGGATTGGCGGTATAAAGACCGTCCACATCGCTGAGCAGAACCAGCTGGTCGGCATCGACCGTGGCCGACACCTGCGCGGCCAGACGATCGTTGTCGCCAAAGCGGATTTCGTCCGTGGCGATGGTGTCGTTTTCATTGACGATGGGCACCACACCCAGCGACAGAAGCTGCCGCAGCGTTGTGCGCGAATTCAGATACCGGCGCCGGTTGGCGCTGTCTTCCAGCGTCACCAGCACCTGTGCCGTGATGATCCCGTGTGCCGCCAGCGCATCCTCATAGGCGCGCGCCAGCCGGATCTGACCGACGGCCGCGGCGGCTTGGGATTGTTCCAAAGGCAACGGACCGGCGGGCAGGTTCAGAACCCGTCGGCCCAACGCGATGGATCCCGACGACACGACGATCACATCCACGCCCCGCGCCCGCAGACCGGCCAGATCCTCGGCCAGACCGCGCAACCAGTCGACCCGCAGCCCCGCCACCGGATCGACCAGCAGAGCCGACCCGATCTTGATGACGACCCGCCTGCCGTCGCTCAGGGACGCCACGGGGCTTCCTTTTCCGGCGATTTCTTCAGCCGCAGCCGGTCGGCGTCGATCTGCGACCGCAGCACGCGCAGGACCTCGGTCGTGCCGATCTTGGCAGCGCCGGACATTTCCCACACCCGGCCGCCCGACGCCCGTTCCAGCGCCGCGCGCGCCTCGGCCCGGGCATCATCGTCCAGCGCGTCGACCTTGTTCAGCACCGTCACCCGGGGCTTGTCCGCCAGCTGACCGCCATAGGCTTCGAGTTCGTGAATGATGGTCCGGTAATCCCCGGCCACATCCTCAGAGGTCCCGTCCACCAGATGCAGCAGCACGGCGCAGCGTTCCACATGGCCCAGGAACCGGTCTCCGATCCCCCGGCCTTCATGCGCGCCCTCGATCAGTCCGGGAATATCGGCGACCACGAATTCCACCTCATCCACACCGACCACCCCCAGATTGGGGTGCAAGGTGGTGAAGGGATAATCGGCAATCTTGGGCCGCGCGTTCGACGTCGCGGCCAGAAAGGTGGATTTTCCGGCATTAGGCAGACCCAGCAGGCCCGCATCGGCAATCAGCTTCAGCCGCAGCCACACGGTCCGTTCGACGGCGGGCTGGCCCGGATTGGCGTTGCGCGGCGCCTGGTTGGTCGAGGTCTTGAAATAGAGATTGCCGAAACCGCCATTGCCGCCGCGCGCCAGAACGACCTTCTGCCCCAACTCGGTCAGATCGGCGATGACGGTTTCTTCGTCCTCATCCAGAATTTCAGTGCCGACAGGGACCTTCAGCACCATGGTTTCGCCATTGCGCCCGGTGCGCTGACGGCCCATGCCGCCCTGCCCGTTCTGCGCGAAGAAATGCTGCTGATAGCGAAAGTCGATCAGCGTGTTCAGCCCATCGACCGCTTCGGCGATCACATCGCCGCCACGCCCGCCATCGCCGCCATCCGGGCCGCCATATTCCATGAACTTTTCACGGCGGAAGCTGACCGCGCCGTTCCCGCCGCTGCCCGAGCGGATATAGA
>JAGQRU010000278.1 GCA_020425105.1 Paracoccaceae bacterium | reverse complement strand
GGCGGCATGGGCGCCTATTCCCCGGCTCCGGTGCTGACCGATACCATCGCCGACCGCGCGATGGCCGAGATCATCCGCCCGACGCTGCGCGAAATGGCCCGGCGCGGCACGCCTTATCAGGGGGTGCTCTATGCCGGTCTGATGATCAAGGACGGCCTGCCCCGGCTGGTGGAATACAATGTCCGCTTCGGCGACCCGGAATGTCAGGCCCTGATGCTGCGGCTGGGCGCGCAAGCCTTCGATCTGATACATGCCTGCGCCGAAGGCCGGCTGGCCGAGGCCCAGGTGACCTGGGCCGACGATCATGCGATGACCGTGGTGCTGGCCGCCCGCGGGTATCCGGGATCCTACGCCAAGGGCAGCGTGATCGGCGGACTGGACGCGCTGGCCGAAGACAGTCATCAGGTGATGTTTCATGCGGGCACCAAAGAGGTCGGCGGCGCGGTCACGGCCAATGGCGGCCGGGTTCTGAATGCCACGGCCCGCGGCGCCACGCTGGCAGAGGCCCGCGCCCGCGCCTATGCCCTGGTCGATGCGGTCGATTGGCCCGATGGCATCTGCCGCCGCGATATCGGCTGGCGGGCGCTCGGCTGATGCCAGATTGGCCGGGGCTGGCCCGACTTCGCGACGCCCCCCGGCACGTTTGGAAGATTGAAGCTCCCGTCCACGGTGCCTATACGGAAAGCGTCCCCAACCCTCTGGCGCATCCGCCGATGACGAAAGCGAGCGATCCCACATGGCTGTCCCAACCCACCCTTTGACCCCGGAGCATTTGCCGTTCTTCGTTACCGGCCCGGGCCAGACAGACATGATGCTGGTGCATGTCGGTATTTTCATCGTCGGCGCGGTCCTGCTGGTCGGCGTTTTTTACCTGCATCTGCATTCGCTGCCCGACCGGCTGGCGCATCGGGCGAATTCGACCCAGTTGCAGTTCGTCGGCATCCTGACGCTGCTGGCGCTGTTCACCCACAACAACCTTTACTGGGTGGCGGCGCTGCTGCTCGTGGCGGTGCAGTTCCCCGATTTCGTCACGCCCCTGAACAGCATCGCCCGGTCGCTGGAAAAAGCCACCGGCCGCCCGTCGGAAAGCGCGGATACTGCGGAGCGCGCCGACCATGTTTGAATTGATGTTTTGTTCGATGTTCACCATCCTGCCCGACTACCTGTACCGCCGCTATGGGCAGGGCAAGCGCATCGGCAAGGAAATCAACCTGTTTTCGGTATGGTACGAATTGCGATGGGGACTGACCGGGTGTTTCATCCTGACGGTATCGCTGATCACCATCATCTTCTATTTCCATCCCTCGACAACCACCGTGTCGTCCTTTTTTCGGACGGTGACCATCCTGCCGCAAACCGCCGGCCGCGTGACCGAGGTCTATGTGCAGACCAATGACGACGTGAAGGCCGGCGATCCGATCTTCCGGCTGGATGACGCGACGCAGCGTACGGCGGTTGAAACCGCAAAGCGCCGGATCGCGGAGGTCGACGCCTCCATCGCCGTATCGGCGTCGGAACTGGACGCCGCGACCGGGTCGCTCGATCAGGCCATCGGCGCGCTGGAGCAAGCGGAAGACGAACTTGCCCGGCAGCTCAACCTTCAGGCCCGCAATCCGGATGTGGTCGCGGGGCGCGAAATCGACCGCCTGCAAAACCTGGTGGAATCGCGCCAGGGCGCCGTGGATGCCGCCGCGGCCAACGAAAAAGCAGTGCAGACCCGGATCGATGTGCTCTATCCGGCGCAGAAGGCCAGCGCCGAGGCCGCCCTGGCACAAGCGCAGGCGGAGCTCGACAAGACGCTGGTCACCGCCGGGGTCAGCGGGACCGTCCAGCAGTTCCAGCTTCAGGTCGGCGACTATGTCAGCGCGCTCCTGCGCCCGGCGGGCATCCTGATCCCGGAAGAATTCGACCACGGCGTCTTTATCGCGGGCTTCGGACAACTCGCCGGTCAGGTCATCAAACCCGGCATGATCACCGAGGTCGCCTGCCAGACCAGCCCGTTCAACATCGTGCCGATGGTCGTGACCTCTGTGCAGCCCGTGATTGCCTCCGGTCAGTTCCGGCCATCGGACCGGCTGCTGGACACCCAGGAACAGGCCCGGCCCGGCACGCTGACGGTTCATATGGAGCCCATTTTTGCCGGGCAGGCGGATCCGATCCCGCCGGGCAGCGCCTGTGTCGCCAACGCCTATACCAGCAACCATGATCGCCTGAGCGACCCGTCACTGGGCACCTTCCACCGGATCGCGCTGCACGTGGTGGACACGGTCGGCATCGTCCATGCCATCCTGCTGCGCTCTCAGGTCGTCCTGCTGCCGGTACGCACGCTGGTCTTTTCCGGCGGACACTGACCGGCCGCACCACAGATCCGCGAACCGCCGCCGGACCTCGAACCGTTTGCGCGACCGCCCGTGCCCCCCGGGGGCACGGGCCGGGCCCAACGCCCTCAGACGCGCCAGCGTCGCAAGGGGGGCGGGAGCCGCCCGGCCTGACGCCTGCCGCCGCCGCGCCGCCCCGTCAGGCTTGCGGAAACTGGACGATCATCATGTGCACCGGATCGCCGTTCATGGCGCGCGAGGCATGCCCCCCGCCGCTGACATCGCGCATCCAGAACATGCCGCCCGGGCCGAAGTCGCGCACATCGCCATTGCCGGCCTCGACGCGCATCACCCCCGACAGGATCAGCGCCACCTGCGACCGCGGCGATTTATGCGGTACGCCATACCACCCGGCGGGCAGGGTCAGTGCCACCATCGCCTCCGCCGGCACACCGTCTGACAACAACATGGGCTCGGCCGGCGGCGCGAACTGAATCTCGGACATGGCAAAGGTCTCGTCGCGGAAAAACGACACGCCGTCGGCGTCTTCGTCCAGAATGCTGTAGTTCATGGAGCCTCCTACAGGCGCGACACCGCGCGCCGCATGAGATCCAGTCTAGCAGAACGGGCGTTTCTGAAAGAATGCGCGAATCTGGCGCTTTCCCGGCGCCGCGCCGCACCCGGATCAGATCTGCTTTTCAGGCATCTGCACCACCAGACCGTCCAGCGCCGCCGTCACCTTGATCTGGCAGGTCAGACGCGACCGGGACGGATCCGGCTGATAGGCAAAGTCCAGCATGTCTTCTTCCATCGGATCCACCGCGGGCAGCTTTTCGACCCAGTCGGGATGCACATAGACATGGCAGGTCGA
>JAGQRU010000277.1 GCA_020425105.1 Paracoccaceae bacterium | reverse complement strand
GCGCTGACCGGCGCGCTGGTGGCCAGCCGGGCACAACTGGACATCGTCGGCTTCATCTTTCTGGCCTGTCTGACCGCGGTGGGCGGCGGGACGATCCGCGACCTGCTGCTAGGGCGCGATCCGGTGTTCTGGATCAGCACCCCGGTCTATGTGCTGCTGGCCGCCGCGTCGGCGGTGGTGGTGTTCTTCACCGCCCATCTGCTGGAGAGCCGGTACAAGGTTCTGGTGTGGCTGGATGCGCTGGCCCTGTCGGTGGCGGTCTCCGCCGGGATCGCGGCGGCGCAGGACGCGGAACAGACGGCGCTGATCGTGGTCCTGATGGGCATGATCACCGGCTGCCTGGGCGGGCTGATGCGCGATGTGGTCTGCAACGAAGTGCCTTTGGTGCTTAAAGCCGGCGAGCTTTACGTGACCGCGGCCTTCGCCGGTGCGCTGGCATCCACACTGGTGGACGGCATGACCGCGCTGCCCTGGTTGCCGCCGCTGACCTGCACGCTGGTTGTCTTTGCCCTGCGCGCCGGGTCGATCCGGTACGGGTGGCGCCTGTCGGCCTATAAGCCGCGCCCGCCCCGGACCTGACCCGGGCGGGCGTGTGCCGTCAGATCAGCTTGACGCGGGTGCCGATTTCGGCCCGGGCGTAAAGCTCGGCAATGTTTTCGTTCAGAAGACCGATGCAGCCGTCCGAGCTTTGCCGCCCGACCTTGCGCACATCGTGGGTGCCGTGAATGCGGTAATACTGCCAGGACAGATACAGGGCATGGCTGCCCAGCGGATTGTCCGGCCCGGGCCCCACCACCGCCGGCCAGTCGGGGTTGCGTTCCCGCATCGACGGGGTTGGCCGCCAGCTTGGCCCGTCGACCTTGCCCACGACCTCGGTATATCCCAGCCGGGTCAGTTCCGGCGAGATTGGGACCGACGTCGGGAAGACCAGCGGCGCGCTGCCATCGCGATGCCAGAAATGCAGTGCCCGCACCTTGGTGTCGGCCAGGACCGCGCTGCGGTCCAGAGTGTCGAAATGGTCCTGCCAGCGATGGCTGCGGAACCCGGCAATGTTGCGCTGCACCGCCGGAGCGGCGAGCGGCGACGCGGTGGTCTGCGCGTGGGCGGGAAGCACCGCCACGCTTCCCGCCATAGCGAGAAGAACCCGGCGGCGGGTCATAGAACTGCTCATGCTTGCCTCTATTGCAATGTTTTTATGGGCAGACCGTACCCGTGCGCCGCCCCCCCGTCCACACGCGCACGGGTCACCTTGGCGTGAACATCAGGCCAAGGTGCCGGGCAAGGCGGTCCCGCGCAGAAATTCATCGGCGGACATGGGCCGTTTGCCCTGTCTTTGAGCGTCCAGCACCGTGACCGCACCCGTGCCGCAGGCGATGGTGAAGCCGTCCAGAACGCGCCCCGGCGCGCCCTGCCCACCCGCGACACGGCTGCGCAACAGCTTCACCCGTTCCCCGGCAATGTCGCACCAGGCGCCGGGAAAGGGCGACAGGCCGCGGATCTGACGGTCCACCTCGGCCGCCGGGCGGGTCCAGTCGATGCGCGCCTCGGCCTTGTCGATCTTTGCGGCATAAGTGACGCCGGTTTCTGCCTGCAGCTCGGGCGTCAGATCCGGCAAGCGGTCCAGCGCCTGAACGATCAGCGCAGCCCCCATGGCCGATAACCGGTCGTGAAGATCCGCCGTCGTTTCTTCGGCGCCGATCGGCGTGGCCTCGCGCAGAAGGACCGGCCCGGTGTCCAGCCCGGCCTCCATCTGCATGATGCAGATGCCCGTTTCCGCATCGCCGGACAGGATCGCCCGGTGGATGGGCGCGGCGCCGCGCCAGCGCGGCAGCAGCGATGCGTGGATATTGAGACACCCGAGCGCCGGTGCGCGCAGGATCGGTTCCGGCAGCAGCAGGCCATAAGCGACCACCACGGCCACATCGGCCCCGAGATCGGCGAAGGCCTTCTGATCCTCGGGATCGCGCAAACGTTCCGGGTGGCGGACCGTCAGCCCCATGGCCTCGGCACGCGCCTGCACGGGGCTGGGGCGGGGCTTCTTGCCCCGGCCCGCCGGGCGCGGCGGCTGGCAATAGACCGCGGCGATGTCGTGCCCGGCGCCCGCCAGCGCCTCCAGCACAGGAACGGAAAAATCGGGCGTGCCCATGAAGATCAGACGCATGGGGGAACTCCTCCGTCAGCTCTAGCGGGCCTGCTTGCCCGCCTTTTTCAGCAGCATCTGCCGCTTGGTACGGCTCAGCCGGTCAAAATACATCCGCCCGGCCAGATGGTCGATCTGATGCTGAACGCTTGTTGCCCAGAGCCCGACGAAGTCCCGGTCTTCCATCGCCCCGTCGGCATTCAGGAACCGCACCGTCACCGCGCGCGGCCGGGTCACCGTCGCCCAGACGCCGGGCAAATTGGGGCTTGCTTCGTCGTGCTCGCGCGGCTCGATGCTCGCATGCAGGATTTCGGGGTTGGCCATGCGCACCGCCCGACCGCGCGTTTCCGAGGCATCCACGACCGCAAGGCGCCGCATCACGCCGATCTGGCAGGCGGCCAGCCCCACCCCGGGCATGGCGTCCATCGTGTCGACCATGTCATCCCAGACCGCGCGCACCGCGTCGTCGATCTCCGTCACATCGGCGCAAACGCTGCGCAGCCGCGGATCCGGCCACATGACAAAGGGTCTGACGGTCATGGGGGATGTCCTTCTTTCCCGGCCGGGCTGAATCGCCGGTCAGTCGCGGGCGCGTTCGCGTTTCAGCTTGATCATCTTGCGGGTGATCATCTGACGCTTCAGCGGCTTCAGGTAGTCGATGAAGAGCTTGCCATCCAGGTGATCGATTTCATGCTGCACACAGGTCGCCCAGAGCCCGCTGAACTCCCGCTGCTGTTCGCGCCCGTTCATGTCGAGCCAGCGCACCGTGACTTCCGCCGGGCGGGTGATTTCCGCGAACTGGTCCGGGATCGACAGGCAGCCTTCTTCATACACATTCAACGCATCGGACGCGGCCACGATTTCAGGATTGAACATCACCGTGGGCTGGCGCGGGGCGCCTTCTTCCTTCACGCAATCCATCACGATCAGCCGGCTGGACACCCCGATCTGGGGCGCGGCAAGCCCGATGCCCGGCGCGTCATACATGGTTTCCAGCATGTCGTCGGCCATCTGGCGCAGCTCGTCCGACAGGTCGGGCACGGGCGCTGCCAGCTTTTTCAGGCGCGGGTCGGGATGGATCAGGATCGGCTTGATGGTCATGGGGAGCCATGTAGGACATGCCCGTCGGCCACGCAATCTCTCTTGCGCCCGGGCGTCAGATCCCTAGCCTGCGCCCACCCAAATATGCCCGAGGACCCCCGATGCCTGACACCGCCCAGTTCGACCCGCGTTTCGATACCATCATCGACCGCCGCGGCAGCGCCTGCGAAAAATGGGATGAAATGGAAAGCGTGATGGGCGTTTCCGCCACGGACGGGCTGGCCATGTGGGTGGCCGATACGGATTTCCGGCCGCCGCAGGTGGTGCAGGACACTGTCGAACATCTGGTGCGCACCGGGGTCTATGGCTATGCGGGCGACCAGAACCCGCAGCGCGATGCGACCATCTGGTGGATGGCGACCCGCCACGGATGGACCGTCACGCGCGATGACATCCTGATCACCCACGGGCTTGTCAACGGCTTGGGCCATCTGGTGGATGCGCTGACCGCGCCCGGCGACGCCGTGGTCCTGTTCACCCCGGTCTATCACGCCTTCGCCGCGATCATCACAGCCTCGCAACGGGTTGTGGTGGAATGCCCGATGGTTCTGGACGACGGGCGGTATGTCCTCGATTTTGATGCCTATGACGCGCAGATGACCGGCGCCGAAAAGATGCTGGTCCTGTCATCGCCGCACAATCCCGGCGGGCGGGTCTGGAGCCCGGAGGAGCTGCGCGCGATTGCCGATTTCTGCACGCGGCACGACCTGATCCTCGCCTCGGACGAAATCCATCACGATCTGGTCTATCCGGGCCACAGGCACCATGTGCTGGCGACGGTCGCGCCGGATATTCAGGACCGTCTGGTGACCATGACGTCGGCGTCGAAGACCTTCAACATCGCCGGCGGCAAGGTGGGCAACCTGATCATCACAGATCCGGCGCTGCGCAAACGGGTGCGGGACCGCCTGAAACCGTTTGGTATGTCGCGCAACCTGTTCGGAATGGCGATGTCGGAAGCCGCCTACAGCCCCGAGGGCGCCGCCTGGGTCGATGACCTGATGGGCTATCTCGACCGCAACCGGAAACTCTTCGATGCGGGGATAGAGGCGATCCCCGGCGTCCGGTCCATCCGTCTGGAAGCCACCTTCCTGTCCTGGATCGACTTTTCAGCCACCGGGATGAGCCAGTCCGAAATCGCCAGCCGGATCCGCGACGATGCCCGCATCGCGGCCAATGCGGGCCCGAGCTTCGGCAGCGGCGGCGACCGTTTCATGCGCTTCAATATCGGCCTGCCGCGCGCGCGCATCGAAGAAGCGGTGTCGCGCCTGCAGGACGCGTTTCGCGATCTGCAATAGCCCGAAAGGTCCCGCCATGATCCGCACCACTCTGATCGGGGGCATCTTCTTTCTGATCCCCGTCGTGTTTCTGATCTATATTCTCGCCAAGGCCTATCAGATCTCACATCAATTCGCGGGGAAGCTCGCGGGGCTGATGCCCGTGGACAGCATCGCGGGTCTGGCGGTGGTCAATATCCTGGCCGTGGTCCTGATCATTGTCGTGTGTTTCCTGGCAGGTCTCGCCGCCCGGCTGGCGTTTTTCCGGCGCCATGTGGACAAGATCGAAACCGTCCTGATCGAGTTCTTTCCCGGCTATGCCATCGCCAAAAGCATGGCCAGCGGCGTGGCGGGGCAAAGCGACGTGGACAGCCTGCTGAAAACGGTTCTGGTCGCTTTCGACGATCACGAGGCGATCGGGTTCGAGGTCGAACGGTCCGACACCAGGGTCATCGTCTTTCTTCCGGGTGCGCCCAGCGCGTGGTCGGGAAGTTCGGTCGCCGTACCGCCAGACCGTGTGACCCCGCTGCGGCTTCCCGTGCATCAGGCATCTGGCCTGCTGCGCACGCTGGGCCGGGGAACCACCGCGGCGCTGCTTCCCGCCGAGGCGACGGCAGGCCCTAAGGACTGACGGACGCTATTCCGCCGCGCTGCGCAATTTCGGGCGCAGCACATGCGGCATGGCCGGATCGTAAAGCGCGCTGTCCTTGAAATCGGAAATCTGGCCCAGCACCGGCCCGACCAGGATCAGCGCCGTGCGGGTGATCTTTTCGGCCCGAACCTTTTCGCGGATATCCGACAGCGTGCCGCGAATGAACATCTGGTCCGGCCAGCCGACGCGATAGGCGACCACCACCGGACAATCGGCGCCATAATGCGGGGTCAGCACGCGCTCGATTTCCAACAGCGCGCGCACGCCCAGATGGATCGCAAGTGTCGCGCCGGTGCGGGCGAAATTTTCCAGCGTCTCGCCCGACGGCATCGAGGTCGATTTCATCGACACCCGCGTCAGGACGATGGATTGCGCCACTTCCGGCACGGTCAGTTCCTGCCCCAATGCCGCGGCGGCCGCGGCATAGGCCGGCACGCCCGGGACGATCTGATAGTCGATCCCGTCGGCCCGCAGCCGCCGGATCTGTTCGGCAATGGCGCCGTAAAGCGACGGGTCGCCGGAATGCACCCGGGCCACATCCTGACCCTTCGCGTGGGCGGCCAGAATTTCGGCATGGGTGTCGTCCAGCGTCATCGGCGCGGTATCCAGAACCCGGGCACCGTCGGGCGCATTGGCCACCACTTCGGCGGGCACCAGCGACCCGGCATACAGGCAGACAGGACAGGCCGCGATCAGGCGCTGCGCCTTCAGGGTCAGAAGCTCGGGGTCGCCGGGACCGGCGCCGATGAAATAGAC
>JAGQRU010000276.1 GCA_020425105.1 Paracoccaceae bacterium | reverse complement strand
ACCGCCCCGGTAAACTCTCAGGCCCATGGACCGCCGCGTGACGAAGACTCTGGAGAGTGACGCCCCGCGCGTCCGCCGAAGGGATAACGATCTCAGGCGAACAGGACAGAGGGGGCATCACCAGGCGGCGAACCGCCTTCACGATGCCGTCCCTGATGCCGGGACAAGACCGGGGGATGCCCATGGGCGAACTGAAACAGACACCCTTGCACGCGCTGCACGCCGAACTGGGCGCGCGGATGACCGGGTTTGCCGGATACGACATGCCGCTGCAATACCCGCCCGGCGTGTTGAAAGAGCACCTGCATTGCCGCGCCGCCGCCGGGCTTTTCGATGTCAGCCATATGGGACAGATCCTGGTGACGCCCAAAACGGGCAAAATCGACGACGCCGCGCTGCGGCTGGAAGGTCTGGTGCCGGCCGCGGTGGCGGGGCTGGCCGAAGGGCGGCAACGGTACGGTCTTTTCACCAACGATGCCGGCGGCATTCTGGACGATCTGATGTTCGCCAATCGCGGCGATCACCTGTATCTGGTGGTGAATGCTGCCTGCAAGGACGCCGATCTGGCCCATTTGCAGGCCCATCTGGGCAGCTTGTGCGACGTGGTCCCGGTCACCGACCGGGCGCTGATCGCGCTGCAGGGGCCATCGGCGGAGGCCGCGCTGGCCGTCCACGCCCCCGGTGTCGCCGCGATGCGGTTCATGGATGTCACGGTGGCCGACAGCGCCTTCGGGCCGCTCTGGATTTCGCGTTCGGGCTATTCCGGCGAGGACGGGTTTGAAATTTCCGTGGCCGAAGCGCAGGCCGACGCCTTCGCCCGCGCCCTGCTGGATCACCCCGATGTCGCGCCCATCGGTCTGGGTGCGCGCGACAGCCTGCGGCTGGAAGCGGGATTGTGCCTTTACGGTGCCGATCTTGACACCTCCACCAGCCCGATAGAGGCCGATCTGGGCTGGTCGATCCAGAAGGCGCGCCGGGCGGGCGGCGCCCGCGAGGGCGGCTTTCCCGGTGCGGCACGCATCCTGCGCGAACTGGAAGAAGGCCCGGCGCGCATGCGCGTCGGTCTGCGCCCCGACGGACGCGCGCCGATGCGGGCGGGAACGCCGCTTTTCGCCAGCGCCGATGGTACGGATCAGGTTGGGACCGTCACCTCGGGCGCATTCGGCCCGTCCATCGAAGCGCCGATGTCCATGGCCTATGTCAGCAGCGCGCACGCCGCCGCGGGCACCGCATTGTTCGGCGAAGTGCGCGGCAAACGCTTGCCTGCGACCATCGTCCCCCTGCCTTTCCGTCCTGCCACTTACAAACGTTAAGCTCCGGAGTCCCCGAGATGAAATTTACAGAAGAACACGAATGGCTGCGTGCAGACGACGACGGCGTGATCGTCGTGGGCATTACCGAACACGCGGCCACCCAGCTTGGCGATCTGGTCTTCGTCGAACTGCCCGAACCCGACACCGAGGTCGCCAAGGATGACGAAGTCGTGGTGATCGAATCCGTCAAGGCGGCTTCGGACATTCTGGCGCCCATGGACGGCACCATTATTGAAGTTAACGAGGCTCTGGTCGACAATCCCGCGCTGGTCAACGAAGACCCGATGGGAGAGGCGTGGTTTTTCAAGATGGTCCCGTCCGATCCGTCGCAGATGGACGACATGATGGATGCCGACGCCTACGCCAAATTTATCGGATAAGGACGCGCGCATGCCCTTCACGCCCACCGATTACCTTCCCTACGATTTCGCCAACCGCCGTCATATCGGCCCCTCGCCCGAGGAAATGGAAGCGATGCTTCAGGTGGTCGGTGCGGCGTCCCTGACAGCGCTGATCGACGAAACGGTACCCGCGTCGATCCGGCAGAAAGAGCCGCTGGATTTCGGAAAGCCCAAATCCGAATCGGAATTGCTGCTGCACATGCGCAAGGTGGCAGGGCAGAACAAGGTTCTGACCTCGCTGATCGGCATGGGTTATTACGACACGCTGATGCCGCCGGCGATCCAGCGCAACGTGTTTGAAAACCCGGCCTGGTACACCGCCTATACCCCCTATCAGCCGGAAATCAGCCAGGGACGGCTGGAAGCGCTGCTGAACTACCAGACCATGATCAGCGACCTGACCGGGCTGGAGATCGCCAACGCGTCGCTGCTGGACGAAGCCACCGCCTGCGCCGAGGCCATGACCATGGCGCAGCGGGTCGCCAAATCGAAGGCCACCGCCTTCTTTGTCGATGAAAACTGCCACCCGCAGAATATCGCGGTGATGCAGACTCGCGCCGCGCCGCTGGGGATCGAGGTGATCGTCGGCGCGCCCGCCGATCTGGATCCGTCGCAGGTCTTTGGCGCGATCTTCCAGTATCCCGGAACCTATGGCGGGCTGACCGATTTCAGCGGCCCCATCGCCGCGTTGCACGACGCTCAGGCGATCGGCGTAATGGTTGCGGATCCGCTGGCGCTGACCATCCTGAAGGAACCCGGCGCGATGGGCGCGGACATCGCCGTGGGATCCACGCAGCGGTTCGGCGTCCCCCTGGGCTTCGGCGGGCCGCATGCCGCCTATCTGGCCTGCCGCGATGCATATAAACGGTCGATGCCCGGGCGGATCGTCGGGGTGTCCGTGGACAGCCGCGGCAACACCGCCTACCGGCTGTCGCTGCAAACCCGCGAACAGCATATCCGCCGCGAAAAGGCCACGTCGAATGTCTGCACCGCGCAGGCGCTTCTGGCGGTCATCGCATCGTTCTATGGCGTCTTTCACGGCCCCAAAGGTCTGAAAGCCATCGCGCAGCGCATCCATCGCAAAGCGGTGCGGCTGGCGCGCGGCCTTGAGGCGGCGGGGTTCACCGTCGAACCGGATACCTTCTTCGACACGTTCACGGTCGATGTCGGCAAAATGCAGGGGGTGATCCTGAAATCGGCCCTGGCCGAAGGGATCAACCTGCGCCCTGTCGGCAGCGGACAGATCGGAATCGCGCTGGACGAATGCACCCGTCCGGCGACCATCGAAGCGATCTGGCGCGCCTTTGGCATCGACCGCCGCGATGACGATCTGACACCGGAGTACCGCATTCCCGAAGCGCTGATCCGCGACAGCGAATACATGACCCACCCGGTCTTTCACATGAACCGGGCGGAAACCGAAATGATGCGCTATATGCGCCGTCTCAGCGACCGGGATCTGGCTCTGGACCGGGCGATGATCCCGCTGGGCTCGTGCACGATGAAACTGAACTCCGCGGCCGAGATGATGCCGGTCAGCTGGCCCGAATTCGCCCGGATCCACCCTTTCGCTCCGGCCGATCAGGTGCTGGGCTATCGCCAGCTGATCGCGGATCTGAGCGATATGCTGTGCACCATCACCGGCTATGACGCCATGTCGATGCAGCCCAA
>JAGQRU010000275.1 GCA_020425105.1 Paracoccaceae bacterium | reverse complement strand
AATTCCTGCAGGTGGATACGACGAATATCCTGTTCATCTGCGGCGGGGCGTTCGCCGGGCTCGACAAGATCATCGCGCGGCGCGGCAAGGGGTCGGCCATCGGCTTCGGCGCCGATGTGAAGGACGAAGACAGCCGTGGCGTGGGCGAGGTGTTTCAGGATCTGGAACCCGAGGATCTGCTGAAATTCGGCCTGATCCCTGAATTCGTCGGCCGTTTGCCGGTGATCGCCACATTGCAGGATCTGGACGAAGATGCGCTGGTGACCATTCTGACCAAGCCGAAGAACGCTCTGGTCAAGCAGTATCAGCGCCTGTTCGAACTGGAAGACACGAAGCTGAAATTCACCGATGACGCGCTGCGCGCCATTGCCCGGCGTGCGATCGAACGCAAGACCGGCGCGCGGGGGCTGCGGTCGATCATGGAAGACATCCTGCTGGACACCATGTTCGAACTGCCGACCTCGGAAGGGGTTGAAGAGGTGGTCGTGAACGAAGAAGCGGTCAGTTCGGATGCCAGCCCGCTGCTGATTTATGCCGACCGCAAGGAAGAACCGGTCAGCGCGGGCTAAGCCCGGGCGCCGCCGGTCTCTTAGGCACCGATTTTGCGGACGCCGCCTGCGTGACATTGCAGGCGGCGTCTTGCGTTTCAGGATCAGCCGTTGGCCAGGGCGGCGGCGACCGCGTCGGCCAGCGGCGTGGTCGGGCGTCCGATCAGCGCCGACAATTCGTGCCCGGAATGATAGAGAGCGCCTTCGGAAACCTGGACATCGACGCGGGCCAGCATTTCGGGCCAGGGCGCCGGCAGACCGGCCCCGGCCAGCGCGGCGGCATAATCCGCTTCCGGCAGGTTCACGAAGGGGATGTCCTTGCCGCTTTGCCGCGAGATTTCGGCGGCCAGATCTGCCAGAGTGAAGGGCGTGTCGCCGGCGAGTTCATAGACCTTGCCCGCATGACCGTCGCCGATCAGCGCCGCCGCGGCCGCATCCGCGAAATCGGCCCGAGTTGCGGCCGAAATCTTGCCGTCGCCTGCGGCCCCATAAAGCGTGCCGAGCGTCAGCGCGGCGCCAGCGCCAGCCGTATAATTCTCTGTGTACCACCCGTTGCGCAGGATCGTCGTGGCGATCCCAGAGTCTCGCAGCATCGCTTCGGTCGCCACATGCTCCGCCGCCAGACCCAGCGGAGAAGTGTCGGCGTGCAAGAGGCTGGTATAGACGATCCGCGACACCCCGGCCGCGCGGGCGGCGTCGATGACGTTCTTGTGTTGGTCGATCCGCTGGCCGACCTCGCTGGCGGAAATCAGCAGCAGCGTTTGAACCCCGGCCAGCGCCGGGCCCAGCGTATCGGGTTTCGCGTAGTCCGCCTGGCGCACGGTGACGCCAAGATCCGCCGCCTTTTCGGGGCTGCGCACCAGCGCGACCAGCCCATCGGTGGCGCCTTGGCGTTTCAGAGCGGCGATAACGAGGCGGCCAAGCTGGCCGGTCGCGCCTGTGAGTGCAATCATGATGTCGTCTCCTGTAATCGGGTTCCAGGAGCGATATACGCGCGAAGCTTATGTTTCGTAAGTACGCACAAATATGTAAGTATGGAGCCATGAAATCCGATTCGATCTCCAAACCACTGCCGCTTTCCGAAAAACTGAGGCGGGGCAATCTGTTGGCGGCAGATTGCCCGTCCCGCGAAGTGCTGAAGCACATGACCAGCCGCTGGGGCGTGCTGGTGCTTCTGGCGCTGGAAACCGGGACCTTCCGCTTTGCTGCGCTGCGCCGCGCGGTGGGCGGCGTCAGCGAACGGATGCTGGCGCAGACCTTGCGCCAGCTGGAACAGGATGGGCTGGTGCTGCGGGTGGCGCATGACGTGGTGCCGCCGCATGTGGAATACAGCCTGACCGCGCTTGGCCGCGAAGCCGCCACGCAGGTGCGCCATCTTGCGGACTGGATCGAGGTCAATCTGCCCCGGATTCAGGAAAACTGGCGGGCTTCCGGCAACTGATGCAACCAAGGCCGCGTCTTTTTGGGACTGGACCTGCGCGCGTGGCTGCGCCATGAACAGGGAAAGAACAGAGGTACCCCATGGCCATTCTTGATACGCTTCTTCGCGCCGTGACCTGGTGGAACAGCCAGACCATCGGAACCCAGATCTTCACCAGCCGGCATGGCGTGAAGGTGGGAGAGGACGAACAAGGCAACGTTTTCTACGAAACACGTGACAAGGCGCGCCGCTGGGTGATCTTCAACGGCGAAGCCGAAGCAAGCCGGGTGTCGCCGGAATGGCATGGGTGGCTGCACCGGACCTGGGACGAGCCGCCGACCGAAAAACCCTTCGTGCACAAGGCGTGGGAAAAGCCGCATCAGGAAAATCTGACTGGCACCGCGCTGGCCTATGCGCCTGTCGGGTCGATCCGCCGTCCGGCGCCGCAGGCCCGCGCCGATTACGAAGCCTGGCAGCCCGAGTGACCGGAGCACGACCCTATGTCTGAAGCCCGCGCAGAACTGGCCGTGGGGGCCGCCGTGTTGGCGGTCGCCATCGGGTTTGTGACCTATGTCGTCAACTCCGTCGGCGTGGTGCAATCCAGCACGGGCTATGAGCTGATCGCCAGCTTCCGGTCGGCGGAAGGCATATCCGTGGGCACCGATGTCCGTCTTGCGGGCGTCAAGGTCGGCACGGTCGCGGATCTGGAGCTGAACGATGCGACCTTCCGTGCCGACGCGACGCTGAACATCCGCGATGGCGTGATCCTGCCCGACGACAGTTCGGTCATCATCGCGTCGGAAGGTCTTCTTGGGGGCAGCTTCGTCGAAGTGCAGCCCGGCGGATCGCCGATCAATTACGAGCCGGGCGACCGGGTGATGAATACCCAGGGCGCCATCAGCCTGATCGAACTTCTGTCCAAATTCGTGGGTGGGAGCGGATCGTGAGGCGTGCTCTTGCCGCCCTGGCGGCGGCGGTCGTGGTGGCGGCGCAGGCGATGCTACCAGCGGCGGCACAGTCCGTGGCGGCGGGAACCGGTGCCTCTATCCGCGCCTTGGACCGGCTGTCGGGCGAGCTGACCGATTTCGACTTGAGGGCCGGTGCGCAGGTATCGCTGGACCGGCTCAACATCGCCTTGGTCGAATGCCGCTATCCGGTGGATAACCCGGCGGGCGATGCGTTTGCCTTCCTGCTGATTGACGATGCCGACTCCGGGTCGCGGCTGTTCGAAGGCTGGATGGTGGCGTCTTCCCCGGCGCTGAACCCGTTCGACCACATGCGTTACGACGTCTGGGTCATCCGCTGCACAAGCTCCTGACCGCTGGGCGTCGCGGGCGCGGAAAAATTGCCTTCGACCGTCAGGGCCTGTTCCAGCATCTGGTGAAATTGCGCGCGCGGGATTTCGATGGCGCCAAGGCTGGCCAGATGACGGGTGATGAACTGGGTGTCAAACAGGCGGAAGCCGCCCTGGCGCAGCCGGTCCACCAGATAGGCCAACGCCACTTTTGACGCATTTGTCTGGCGCGAGAACATGCTTTCGCCAAAGAACGCGCCCTGCAGTGCGACGCCATAGACGCCCCCGACCAGAACGCCGTCGCAGCGCACCTCCAGCGAATGGGCGCGGCCCAACCGGTGCAACTGGCCATATAGATCCAGGATCGTGGCGTTGATCCAGGTCTCGGGCCGGCTGGCGCAGCCCTCCATTACGCCGGCGAAATCCTGATCCACGGCAATGTCGTAACCGCCGCGCCGGATGTGGCGCGCCAGCGACCGGGACATGTGAAAGGCATCGAGCGGCAGCACGCCCCGGCGGCGCGGATCGACCCAGAAGATCGCGGGGTCGTCGCGCGATTCCGCCATCGGGAACACGCCGAGCCCATAGGCTTTCATCAGCACTTCCGGGGTGAGTTCGCGGCGATCCATCGGACATCCGGCACGGCAGCCCGACCGCGCGCCCGCATCCGAACGGGCGCATGGGCCGGGCCGGTGTGCTCAGGCCTCGTGCGGGAGGCTTTGCGACTCCAGCCAGCCTTCCAGCCAGTGGATATCGTAGGAGCCGGTCAGCACAGCGTCCTGATCGAGCAGGTCGCGGAACATCGGAACCGTGCTGTCGATCCCGTCGACGATCAGTTCGCCCAAGGCGCGCCGCAGCCGCGCCAGCGCTTCGGGACGGTCACGGCCATGCACGATCAGCTTGCCGATCAGGCTGTCGTAATAGGGCGGGATCGCATAGCCGTTATACAGCGCCGAATCCATCCGGACGCCCAACCCGCCGGGGGCGTGATAGGCGGTGACGCGGCCCGGGCTGGGGGTGAAATTCGGCAGCTTTTCGGCGTTGATCCGCACTTCGATCGCATGACCGGCCAGCACCAGATCCTCTTGCGTGAACGACAGCGGCAGGCCGGCCGCGACGCGGATCTGTTCGCGTACCAGATCGACGCCGAAAATGGCTTCGGTCACCGGATGTTCGACCTGCAGACGGGTGTTCATTTCGATGAAATAGAATTCGCCGTTTTCATACAGGAACTCGATGGTTCCGGCGCCCGCATAGTTGATCTTGGCCACGGCTTCGGCGCAGATCGCGCCGATCTCGGCCCGCATTTGGGGTGTGATGACCGGGCCGGGGGCTTCTTCCAGAACCTTCTGGTGGCGCCGCTGCAGCGA
>JAGQRU010000274.1 GCA_020425105.1 Paracoccaceae bacterium | reverse complement strand
TCGGTATAGGGGATGTGGATCGCGCCGGGGATCGTGCCCTTGTCGTACCATTCCGCCACGCGGCTATCGATCACCGTGGCATCGGGATCGTCCAGCATCGCCAGCAGTTCCAGCTCGCCGATGGTGGTGACGCCGGGGGCGGGGGCCATCGGCTGAATGCAGAAGGGCGGGCAGGCGCGGGCGATCTTGGCGAATTCGCCTTCGATCACCGCATCGGGGTCCTGACTGCGCGCGATGGTCAGGCCGCTGCCCTGCAGCGTCACCTGCGCCACGTCGCGGGTGATGCCGACGGCGACGGCGTCGTCGGCCCGGGCGGCGGTGCCGAAGGCGGTGATGCAAAGGGCCAGAAGCGCGGCCAGAGCGCGGGCGGTTGTGGGATGGGTCATCGGGGGTCCTCCTCTGCATTCACAAAACACGATGACTGCATGTCGTGGCAAGCGGCGCGTGAAACCCCTTGCCTCGCCGCGCCGGAGCAATAGTGTCGCGCCATGGCCGACACGACCCCCATCCGACCGACCGACGATGCCGCCCGGGTCCTGGCGCGGCAGCTTCTGGCCGCCGTCCGCTTTGCCGCCCTGGGGGTGCTGAACGCCGAGACCGGCCTGCCCGAGGTGACGCGGATCGCGTTGGTCCCCGGTCCTGACGGGGCTCCGCTCAGCCTGGTGTCTGATCTTTCGGCCCATACCCGCGCCCTGCGCGCCCGGCCCGATGCGTCGCTGCTGGTGGGCGAGGCGGGCGACAGGGGCGATCCGCTGACCCATCCGCGCCTGACCCTGACCTGCCGGGCCGCGTTCACCGAACATCGCGCGCCCGGGTTCATGCCCCTGCGGGCGCATTATCTGGCGCTGGTGCCGAAGGCGAAGCTCTATATCGATTTCACCGATTTCGCCTTTGTGCGCTTCGGCGTGACGAGGGCGGCGCTGAACGGCGGCTTCGGCAAGGCCTTTCACCTGACTGTCGCCGATCTGGGGCTGGAGGCCGCCTAGATGATCCTGACCCTGCTGCATTTCCTGGGTTTTTCCACCGCGATCGGCGGCGGCGCGGCGGTGCTGGTGCTGATGGCGCGGATCGCGGCGGCGCCCGACACCGCGCCGCATCTGCGTCCGGCGATCAAGACCATCGCCGGGGCCGGGCTCGTGGCCATCGCCGTTCTGTGGGTCACGGGGCTTGCCATGTGGGTCGGGCGCCACGGCGCCGCGATGGATCTGGGGGGCGGCTGGCATCTGAAGCTGACCGCGGCGGCGGGGCTGACCCTGCTGGCCGGATTTGCCTATGCCCGCATGGCGATGGGCCGGCCGCTGCCGCTCCCTGTGGCACGGGCGGTGCTGCTGGCGCAGCTTGCCCTTGCGGTCACCGCCATGGCGGCGGCGCTGGCGACTTTCGGCGCCTAGGCCGGGATCACGCCGCGCCCGCGAGATCTCCGGCAAGGGCGCGGTCGATCAGATCGACGGTCTCGGCCAGCCCGTAAAGGGCGATGAACCCGCCGAAGCGGGGCCCCTGCGACGCGCCCAGAAGCACTTCGTAGATCGCCGAAAACCAGTCGCGCAGCGGGTCGAACCCATGCGCCTTGCCCACGGCGAACACCTCGGACTGCAGGGTTTCGGCGTCCAGATCCCCGTCCCAGACCCGCAGCCGGTCCGCCAGATCCGCCAGCGCCGCGCGCTCCTGATCGCTGGGCAGGCGGAAGGTCTTTTCCGGTTTGACGAAGTTTTCGTAATACCGCACGGCAAACCCCGCCGCCGCATCCAGCGCCGGGTGGGTTTCGGGCGACGCGTCGGGGGCGTATTTGCCGATGAAGCCCCACAGCGTCGCCTTGTCATGAGCCGACGCCGCAGAGGCGAGGTTCAGCAGCATGGCAAAAGACACCACCATGTCCGACGCGGGCACCGCTGCCCCGTGGATGTGATAAACCGGGTTGTTCAGCTGCGCTTTCAGATCCTGATCGGGATAGGCGCGCAGCTGCTGGTGGTATTCGTCCACCGCCTTGGGGATCACGTCGAAATAAAGCCGCTTGGCGGTTTTCGGCTTCTGATACATGAAATACTGCAGGCTTTCCGGTGCGGCATAGCTCAGCCAGTCTTCCATGCTCAGCCCGTTGCCCTTGGACTTGGAAATCTTCTGCCCGTTCTCGTCGTTGAACAGCTCATAGCTCAGCGACACCGGCGGCGCCTTGCCCAGAGCCTTGCAGATCTTCGACGACTGCGTGACGCTGTCGATCAGATCCTTGCCGGACATTTCGTAATCCACGCCCAGTGCGGCCCACCGCAGCGCCCAGTCGGGCTTCCACTGCATCTTCACATGGCCGCCGGTCACCGGGATCTCGACCTTCTCGCCATCGGGTTCTTCATAGACGATTGTGCCCTTCGACACATTCCGTTCCAGCGTCGGCACCTGAAGGACATGCCCGGTCTTGGGGCTGATCGGCAGGAAACAGGAATAGGTCGCGCGCCGGTCCGGGCCCAGCGTCGGCAGCATGATCTCCTGAATATTCTCCCACCGCTCCAGCGCCACCAGCAGCATGTCGTCGAACCGGCCCGTGGTGTAATAGTCGGTCGCGCTGGCGAATTCGTACTCGAACCCGAAGCCGTCCAGAAACTCGCATAGCCGCGCGTTGTTGTGCTGGGCAAAGCCCGCATGGGTGCCGAACGGGTCGCGCACCTTGGTCAGCGGCAGGTTCAGATCCTCGGCCAGCATGTCCTGATTGGGCACGTTGCCGGGCACCTTGCGGAACCCGTCCATGTCGTCGGAAAAACAGATCAGCTTGGTCGGGATGTCCGAAATCATCTCGAACGCCCGGCGCACCATCGTCGTCCGGGCTACCTCGCCGAAGGTGCCGATATGGGGCAGACCCGAGGGGCCATAGCCGGTCTGAAACAGCACATACCCCTTTTCCGGCGGCGCCTTTTCATAGCGCTTCAGAACGCGGCGGGCCTCTTCAAAAGGCCAGGCTTTCGAATTCAGGGCTTCGCTTCGCAGGTCGGACATCGGGATTCCATCGGTCAGGGGCGGATGCGCTCCCCTAGTCCGGGCAGGCCCCGGCGTCAATCGCCGCGGCCGGAACGGTTGCCGCCGCCGGGCGCAAGGCATAGATATCGCGGATCACAGGACCCGACCGAGGACAGCCAGGTGCCCCAGACAGATTCGCCGCTTTCGCCCCAGGACAGCCTCGTGGCGCTGATGATCGCCGTATCGGCCTCTGACGCCCAGATCCGGACCTCGGAACTGGTCAAGATCCAGTCGATGATCAACCACCTGCCGGTCTTTTCCGATTACGAAGATGCGCGCCTGCAGACGGTCAGCCAGCTGGTCTTCGACCTGTTCGAAGAAGAAGACGGGCTGGATGCGCTGTTCGGGCTGATCCGCGAAGCCCTGCCCGAACGGATGTTCGAAACCGCCTATGCGCTGGCCTGCGACGTGGC
>JAGQRU010000030.1 GCA_020425105.1 Paracoccaceae bacterium | reverse complement strand
GCACAGTTCACCGTGATCAGCGGCAGGAAGATCCCGAGCGCGTTGTAGAGCGGCGGGAAATACTTATCGAGCACCATCTCAAGGATCTGCACGATGGCCGCGATCACCCCGATATACGAAATCAGCCCCAGGAAAGTCAGGTCCACATCGCTGAACCCAGCCCAGCTGAGCGCGCCGGGCGCCAGCAGATAGGTCAGGATCAGGTTGTTGGCCGGCACGGTGATGGCCTGCACCACCGTGACCGAAATCCCCAGGCCAATCGCCGTCGAGATCTTCTTCGACACCGCGATGAAGGTACACATCCCGAGGAAGAAGGACAGCGCCAGGTTTTCGACAAAGATCGCCTTTACAGCGAGCGAAATCAGGCCTTCCATCAGTGTGCCTCCGCAGTCTGGATCTTGTATTCACGCTTTTCGACCTGCGCGGGCTTCCAGGACCGGAAGGCCCAGATCAGCAGCCCGATCACGAAGAAGGCCGACGGCGGCAGCAGCAGCAGGCCGTTGGGCACGTACCAGCCGCCGTCGTTCACGGTCTGCAGGATGGTCACGCCGAACAGGCTTCCGGCGCCGAACAGCTCGCGGATGGTGCCGACCAGCAGCAGGATCAGCCCATACCCCAACCCGTTGCCGACCCCGTCGATGAAGGATGCGACCGGCGGGTTTTTCATGGCGAAAGCTTCGGCCCGGCCCATGACGATACAGTTCGTGATGATCAGGCCGACAAAGACCGACAGGGTCTTTGAAATCCCGAAGGCATAGGCCTTCAGCACCTGATCCACCAGGATCACCAGCGACGCGATGATCACCATCTGCACGATGATCCGGATCGAGCTCGGGATCGCGTTGCGCAAGAGCGAGATGAAGAAGCTCGACAATGCCGTCACGGACGTCACCGCCAGCGCCATCACCAGCGCCACCTGCAGCGACGATGTCACCGCCAGTGCGGAACAGATGCCCAGCACCTGCAGGGTGATCGGGTTGTTGTCGACCAACGGGTCGACCAGAAGGTCTTTCGTGGTCTGGGCCATCAGAGAGCTCCGTTCTGCAGGTTGGTGATATAGGGCTCAAACCCCTGCGCCCCCATCCAGAAGCGCACCAGGTTATCCACCCCGCGCGACGTCAGCGTGGCGCCTGCCAGGGCATCGACGTGATACGCCTCCTGCCCGGTTGGGGCGCCGCCCTTGGCGACGGTGATTTTCAGATCGCCCGACGGGTCGCGCAGCATCTTGCCCTTCCACTGGGATTTCCAGCGCGGGTTGTCGACCTCGCCGCCCAGACCGGGCGTTTCGGCATGTTCATAGAACTGAAGCCCGTAAACGTCGTTGCCGTTCTCCTCCAGCGCGATGAAGCCATAGAGGGTGGACCACAGCCCATAGCCATAGATCGGCAGGATCACCTTGTCCAAGGCGCCCGACGCGTCGTTCAGAAGATAGACGGTGGCGTATTTGCTTTGACGCCCGATGCCCGCCGGATCGTCGGTCAGCGGCACCGACAGCGCCGGATCGGACGCGGCGGCGATATCGTCGAAGGTCGCGGCGTCGAACTGGTCGGTATAGGTACCGGTGGCAAGCTCCACCACCCGCGGTTCAAAGGCGGAAAACGCCTGCGCGATGTTCATGCCGTCTTCGTAAAGCCCCGCGACCTGCAGAATGTTTTTCTGCTTGTCCAGAAGCTTGTTGGCGTTCTGCACCGGGCGCAGCGACACCGCCGCGATCGACACGATCATCGAACAGAAGAGGCACAGCGTCACCGCGACGAAGACCGTCTTGGGGATACTGTCGGTCGGCAGCGCCCGGAAACGGGCGATGAAACCTTTCGGGTCCTGGGACAAGTCAGACATGGCGCTTGGCCCTTCTTGCGATGTTCGCACGCACGACGAAATGGTCGATCAGCGGCGCGAAGATGTTTCCGAACAGAATGGCCAGCATCATGCCTTCAGGGAAGGCCGGGTTGATGACCCGGATCATGACGACCATGAACCCGATCAGCGCCCCATAGATGTAGCGGCCCAGATTGGTGTGCGACGCCGATACCGGTTCGGTCACCATGAAGGTCAGACCGAAGGCGTAGCCGCCCAGCACAAGATGCCAGTACCAGGGCATGGCGAACATCGGGTTGCTGTCGGAACCGATCAGGTTCAACAGCAGCGAAAACGCGATCATCCCGCCCAGACACCCGACGATCAGCCGCCAGTTGGCGATCCGCGTCGCCAGCAGGAAGGCCATCCCGAGCAGCGCCGCAAAGGTTGAAGTTTCGCCGATACAGCCTTGAATGGACCCAAAGAACGCATCCCACCAGGTGATGCCATGCCCCACCAGCGCCTGATAACCCTCGGACGCCGACACGGCGAGCGCGGTGGCGCCGGAAAACCCATCCACCGGGGTCCAGACGCTGTCGCCGGACATCTGCGCGGGATAGGCGAAATAGAGAAACGCCCGCCCGACCAGCGCGGGGTTGAGGAAGTTCTTGCCGGTACCGCCGAAGACCTCCTTGCCGATCACAACCCCGAAGGAGATGCCGAGCGCCACCTGCCAGAGCGGCGCGCTGGCGGGCATGATCAGCGTGTAGAGCATCGACGTGACGAGAAAGCCTTCATTGACTTCGTGCCGGCGGATGGTGGCAAAGAGCACCTCCCAGAACCCGCCGACCGCCAGGGTCACGATATAGATGGGCAGGAAATACATCAGCCCGTGCACGAAGTTCGCCAGCGGATTTGAAGGGTTGTACCCGAAAATCCCGGCGATCGCGGCACGCCAGCCGGATGGTTCCAACCCGGCGTCGATGGCCATGTTCGCCTGCAGACCGGTATTCCACAGCCCCACCAGAATGCAGGGGATCGTGGCCAGGACCACATAGGTCATGATCCGTTTCATATCCACGAAGCTGCGCGCATGCGGTGCAGCCTTGGTGACGGTCTTGGGGGTGAAGGCAAAGCTCTCCACCGCTTCGTAAACCGGGTAATAACGTTCGTATTTGCCGCCCTTTTCGAAAAGCGGCTCGATCCGGTCGAAGAATGCGCGTGCGCCCATGCTCAGCCCTCCTTCTCGATCTTGGACAGGCTGGCGCGCAAGGCGCTGCCATATTCATACTTGGCCGGACAGGCGAAAGTGCACAGCGCCAGATCTTCTTCATCCAGTTCCAGCGCGCCAAGCTGCTGGGCGACGTCGGTGTCCATGACCAGAAGCGCCCGAAGCAGCTGGGTCGGCAGATAATCCTGCGGCATCAGCGTTTCGAACGTGCCGGTCGGCACCATCGCCCGGCGTCCGCCGTTCAGGTTGCTGGTCAGGTTGAACAGCTTGCCCGCGCCGCTCAGCGCCGATGCCAGAACCGGCTGCACCGCGAATTTGCTCGGCTGCGGCGTGATCCAGCCGAGCACCATCTGCTCGGTATCCTCGGTAATCAAGGTGATCTGCCGCACATACCGGCCCAGATAGGCGAAGGCGCCCACCCCAAGGCGGCCGGTCAGGATCGACCCTGAAATGATCCGGCACGGCGCATCGCCCGAAATTTCGCCGTCCACCAGATCGGACAGGGCGGCGCCCATCGCCGTCTTCAACAAACGCGGCGATGTCGCGCGCGGTCCCGCCAGCGAAATCACACGGGTCGGGTCCAGGTACCCGGTGGCGAACAGCCGCCCGATGGCGATCACATCCTGATAGCCGATCGACCACAAGACGCGCTGTGCCCCGGGCGCGTCAAGGAAGTGCATATGCGTACCGGCCAGCCCTGCCGGATGCGGACCCGAGAATTCGTGGGTTTCGACGCCGTCGATCCCTGCCCCGGCCAGATCCTCGCCCGGATCCTGGCACAGGTAAGTCTTGCCGCCGCTCAGTTTGGCCACCGCCGTCAGGCCGCGGCGGAAATCTTCCAGCGCGCCGTCGATCACCAGCCGCGCTTCGGGGGCCAGCGGTTCGCTGTCCATGGCGGTGACGAAAATGGCCGCCGGCACGGCATCCGCTGCGGGGATGTGCGAATAGGGCCGCGTGCGGAACGATGTCCAAAGGCCCGATGCCTGGATCTTCGCGGCGATGTCGTCGCGCGACAGCGCTGCGGGATCGGCCGCGCCGAAATCCACCCCGCCGTCATCCGGCGCGGTTACATCGATGACCACGCTTTGCAGCACCCGCCGCGCTCCGCGGTTGATGGCGCGCACCCGGCCGGTCATCGGCGCGGTGAACACCACCTCGGGACTGTCCTTGTGACAATAAAGCGGCGTGCCGCGGGTCACCTCATCGCCTTCGGCGACGAACATCTTCGGTTTCAAACCGATGGTGTCGTCACCGATGACGGCAACCGATGTGGGAGAAGGGGCGATGTCGATACGAGGCTCGGGCTTGCCCAATACGGGCAGATCGAGACCTCTTTTCAGCACATGTTGGGGCATAGTCAGCGGGCTGAACCTATTCTGGCTTCTAAATCGTATACCGTGGCATGCTGCTAAAGCAGCCCACGGCAGGCGTGTATGTGGCGAAACGCCCGGGCAGCAGCATGCAAACCTGAGCGACTCCGAGGATATTTTCAGACGAAGTGAGATTCGAACATGCGACCATCGGGACCTTTGTCGCATTTAGGTCTTTCACCGCGGCGACATCGCAGCCGGTTGACTTGGCAAAGGCGCAATGACAGATCCCGCGCGATGCATTTCAATCCGGAGCCCCCGATGCGCAAGGCCTTCGTTCTTTCCGTTTCCCTGCTTCTGCTTGGCGGCTGCCTGGTCGACAAGGGGCCCGAAACCCTGCGCGTATCGGGCAAGACCATGGGCACGACCTATAACGTCACCGTTGTCGATGCACCCGAGGGCACGACCGAAGCGGGCCTTCTGGACCGGATCGAAACCGTGCTGACGGATGTAAACGGCAAGCTTTCCAACTGGGATCCGAACTCCGAGGTCAGCCTGTTCAACGCCTCGCAATCGACCGATGCGGTGACGATTTCGGCGTCCTTTGCACAGGTGATGGATGCGGCCAACGACGTGCACGCCCTGTCAGGGGGCAAGTTCGATGTCACCCTTGCACCGCTGATCGAATTGTGGGGGTTCGGCCCCAAACGCCCCGGCGAACCGATCCCGTCGGACGAAGATATCACCGCGGCGCTGGAGGCGGTGGGCCAGTCCAGTCTGCTGGCGCTGGACGGGACGTCATTGCGCAAGCTGCGGCCCGATGTCTCGGTCAATCTGTCGGCCATCGCCAAGGGATTTGGCGTGGATCAGATCGCCGCGGCCCTGAAGGCCGACGGCATCGACCGCTATCTCGTCGAAATCGGCGGCGATCTGGTCACCAGCGGCTTCAATGGCGACAACGAACCTTGGTCGATCGGCATCGAACGCCCCGACGCTGCCAGCCGGACGGTGGAGGAAATCCTTCATCTGACGGATAAGGGGCTGGCGACCTCGGGCGACTATCGCAACTATTTCGAAGAAGACGGCGTGCGGTATTCCCACATCATCGACCCGACCACCGGCAAGCCGATCACGCACCGCACCGCGTCGACCACGGTGATCGCTGATAACGCCATGACGGCAGACGCCATGGCCACCGCCCTGCTGGTCGTCGGGCGCGATGCGGCATTCGACATTGCCGACAAGGCCGGCATCGCGGTGCTTGCCATCGAACGCGTGGACGGTCAGTTTGAGACATCGACCAGCCCCGCCTTCGACGCCCTGATGGGCGATCAGGACTGAACCGGACCGACACTGCCTTCTGATACGGAGATCGCCATGGCCACTTTCGTTCTTGCCTTCGGGCTTTTGCTGACCGTCGTCGTCGCCATGTCCGTGGGCGCGATCCTGATGGGCAAGACGATCAAGGGCAGCTGCGGCGGGTTGAATGCCATCGCGGGGGCCGACAAATGCGTCGTCTGTTCGAAACCCGTGGATCCTGACAGCCCGCTGCGCGAAAAGCTGGCCTGCAAGCGTGCCTGCAAGAAGGCCGAAGCCATGCGTTCCGAGATCGAATCCGGGATCGACGACGCCGGAACGCGCCGGGCCTGACCCCGGCCGACAGGCCCGTCAGAGCCGGTTTCCCGCCGTCAGATCTTCAGCGGTCAGATTTTCAAGGGAATGAAGGCCAGCGCGAGGATTGCCGCGATGGCCGGAAGAGCGAAGATCCAGGCGCGCAGCACCCACCCTTCGCCCTGACGTTTCCAGGTGGACCGGAAGGCCTGCCCCGACACCGCCATCACCACCACCAGCGCAACGCCGATGGCCGGGGACAGGGTCAGACCGTCTTCCACCATGCCGGAATGCCAGGCTTAGCCGACGATCATCTGCTTCAGGCGCAGCGCTTCGTATTCCAGCTCGCTCAGGCGCTTGCGCACCACATCGCGGATCGACACCATCCCCGCCAGCTTGCCGTTTTCCACCACCGGCATGTGCCGGAAATTGCCATCGGTCATCCGGCGCAGAATGGACAGCAGCACATCCGACGGGTCGCAGGTGATCGGATTGGCGGTCATCACCTCGGCCACCGGGCGGTCGAGCCACGCGGTGTTGTCCAGCTCCATCGTGGCGATGACGTCGCGTTCGGACAGGATGCCCCGCAGGTCGCCGTCGCCGCCAACCACCGCCAGCGCGCCGATGCGGTTTTCACGCAGAATATCCAGCGCGCTGCGGACCATGTCGCCCGGCGCCACCGAAAAAACTGTGTTGCCTTTTTCCGCAAGGATGTCGCCTACGGTGGCATGCCCGCCGGGCCCGGGCGCGGCCGCCGCCACGGACTGGCTATGGGTCCTAACGCGGGTACCTTCGCCTGCGCGCGGCCCCTGATATGATGTCGGGCTCATGGTCTGCCTCCTCGATTACCAGAATCCCGCCATTTGCGTTGCGCGGGAACTCCCTGCCGCCTAGCTAGTCACAGCCGCGCGCAAGCGGCAAGACCCCGCAGCCGTCCGGGATTGCAGCATCTTGTCGCCTAAGGTTTTCAGTTGCGTGCTATAGTGATGCTAAAGACCGCGGCCGCATGGCCAGATCCGGTCCTGTTTTGCATCGGAGGCCCCATTGAAACCTGTCACCACCATGATCCGCAGCCTGTGCCTGACCGGCGCCTGCGTCGGTCCCGCGACTCTGGCCTGTGCAGATTCCCTGACCGAAACCACCTTCTCCAATGGCGCGACGCTGAAGGCCTATGGCCAGATCAGCGAAGCCTGGCTGAATTATGACGATGGTGAAACGCAACGCGACTTCGCCCCGGTCGGCAACCGGAACTCCTCCACCCGCGCCGGTGTGATCTATGATTTCGCGACCCAGGGCAGCGTCGCGATCCGGTTCAATGGCGAACTGGAATATATCCCGCGGTCGTCCAACAGCGTCAATTTTGCCGACCCGTATGTGAACGACTACACGCTGGACCGCGACAATATCCGCAAGGTCGAACTGCGCTTCGCCACCGACAAGGCCGGCACGTTCTGGATCGGTCAGGGCAGCATGGCCTCCGATACGGTGGCCGAAAAGGATCTGTCGGGCACCACGCTCACCAGCTATTCGTCGCTGACCGATTCCGCAGGCGGGTTTTTCTTCGCCCAGACGGATGGCACCCTGTCGACGGTCAAGGTCAAAAGCGCCTATTCGAACCTGGACGGCAGCCGCCGGGCGCGGATCCGCTATGACACGCCGGCCTTCGCGGGCGTGACCCTGTCGGCCGCTTATGGGCAGGAGGTTCTGGCAGACAATGACGACCGCGACTATTACGACGTCGGTCTGCATTACAAGCTGCAGGACAGCGCCAGTTTCGAAGCCGAAGCCGGGCTGGGCTATAACTGGCGCCGCGGGGACGATGCGGGCGACGATCGCGAATTCTACTCCGGTTCCGCATCGCTTCTGCACAAGGGCACCGGCCTGAACATCACGCTTGCCGCCGGGCACGACAAGGACGCGGACACCGATTTCGGCTTCGCCAAGCTGGGCTGGAAAGGCGATGTGTTCGCTTTCGGGTCCACCGCGCTGTCGGTCGATTACGGCCGGGGCGAAGGCTTCGTGTCGGATGACGGCGAACTGACCTCGTGGGCGGTTGCGGCGGTCCAGAAATGGGACCGTGCCAATGTGGAATTCTACGCCCTGTACCGCGTGCACGCCTATGACGACGATACCGCCAATTATCAGGACGGCCGGGCGATCTTTTCCGGCATCCGCTGGCGGTTCTAGGCCGCGAGCCTAGACCATCGCCCCGGAATGGGCCGCGATCAGGCGGCGGATTTCGGGGCGGATCGCGCCGCCCCGTGCCGGATCGGCCAGGCTTGAAATCCAGTGCGGCGCCACCGGTCGCGCGGCGCGCAAACCGGTCCAGCGCAGATCGGCCAGGATCGCCTGCGCGGCGGGCGGCAGAATCTCAGTTGCTTCCCGCCCCGCCAGCCGCCCCCAGACACGGGTCCAGAGCCGCCCTACGGACCATGGATTATAGCCGCCGCCGCCCAGAACCAGAAAGCGCGGGCTGAGCGGCCACAGACCGTCCAGCACCGCCACATGGGCGTTATTGGACAGCGCCAGCCGCGACATGGGATCCTCCAGCACCGCGTCGGCCCCGCATTGCAGCACCACCGCATCCGGTCTGAACACCGCGACGCGGGGCAGGATCACCGCATCGCGCAGCGCGGCCATTTCATCGTCGTGAAACCCCGGCGGCACCGGAAGATTGATCACATTGCCACAACCGCGATCGTCCACCGCGCCGGTCCGCGGCCAGCGCCCCTGTTCATGCACCGACAGGACCAGAACCGACGGATCGTCGCGAAACGCATGTTCGACCCCGTCGCAGTGATGCGCGTCGATATCGACATAGGCCACACGCGCGCAGCCGGCGGCGCGCAGGGCAAGAATGGCCAGCACCGGGTCGTTGAGAAAGCAAAACCCGTTGGCGCGGTCGGGCATGCCGTGATGGGTCCCGCCGCCGGGGCTGTGCACCGCACCGCCCCGCGCCAACAGCGCTGCGGCCAGCAAAACGCCCCCGGCGGCGGTGGCGGGCCTGCGGAACATCGCGGGATAGATCGGGTTCGACGTGGTCCCCAGATGATGGCGCGCACGGATTTCCGGGCTGACGGTCTGGCGGCGTTCGGCCTCCTGCAACGCCGCGATATAGGCCGGGGTGTGCCACGCGGTCAGCGCCTCGGGCTTGGCCACCGGGCTGGTGCGATAGCTAACCGCATCCAGCCATCCCAAGGCCCGGCACAGATCGATCACCTGCGGCACGCGGGGCACCGCCAGCGGATGCCAGCGGCCATAGGACGACCCGCGATAGATCTCGGACCCGATAAAGACCGGGCGGATGTCCGGCGGATTATCGGGCAAGCAGCGCCTCGACCCGCGCCACCAGATCGGGGGCATCCGGTTCGGTGGTCGCGCCATAGGTTGCGGCGACCTGCCCATCGGGGGCAAGCAGGATCTTGTTGAAATTCCAGCGCGGGCTGAAGCCGCTGGTTTCCGCCACCCATTGATAGAACGGATGCGCCGCGGCCCCGCGCACATGGGTGATGTCGGTCATCGGCAGATCGAGCCCGAAATTGACCTCGCAAAATTCCTTCACCGCCGCCCCGTCGGAAAGCTCCTGGCGGAAATCGTTGGACGGCACCGCCAGCACCACCAGTCCGGCATCGCGGTATGTGTCATAGAGCTTCTGCAGCCCGTCATATTGCGGGGTGAAGCCGCAGCGCGACGCGGTGTTCACCACCAGAACGGGCCGTCCGCGCCAGTCCTCAAGATGAAGGGTCCCGCCGTCGATCGACTGAAATTCGAACGCCACCGCGGCGGAGGCGGCGCAGAATGCGGCAATGCTCAGAACAGTGGCAACGATCTTGCGCATGGGGTCTCCTTTCCGTGTGACCTATGGCGGAAGGACACTGTTTCAAGACATTTTCTTCAATACGAGCCTTGGACACCGGACACAAACGGCGCATAGTTTTCGCAAGAGGTAGGACAAGTTTCAGGCAGACGACACAGGATGTCACTTCAAAAGTTTTTACGGCTCCCGCTGGCTGGAGGGCCGGGACAGGCCGACGGTGTACGGTCGCAATATGGCGCGCTTTGTTACCGGATCCGCGACGGAAAACCCGAAATCCTTCTGGTGACCAGCCGCGGAACGGGACGATGGATCGTGCCCAAGGGCTGGCCCATCCGCGACAAGACCGCCGCGCAAACGGCCGCCACGGAAGCCTTTGAAGAGGCCGGCGTCGAAGGCACGGTGCATCCCGAATGCATCGGCCTTTACAGCTATCTGAAAGTGGTGGACGGCAGTCCTCCCCTGCCCTGCGTAGTGTCGTTGCACGCGCTGAAGGTGAAGCGGTTGCTGCGGAAATATCCCGAGCAGGCCCAACGCACGCGGAAGTGGTATTCACGCAAAAAAGCATCCGCCCTTGTGGATGAACCCGAATTGCAGCAGATTATCAGGCATTTCGACCCACGGACCATCAAGCACTGATCGCGGGGTCGTCGGCATCAGGGATAAGGTGAAATCGGGTGATTTCGTTCTCGCTGAAATGCGCCTGCGGGCACCGGTTCGACAGCTGGTTCAAATCCGGCGAAGCCTTTGACACGCTGATGTCGGCCAGGATGGTGACCTGCCCGACCTGCGGCGGCACGTCTGTGGCCAAGGAACTGATGGCCCCGCGCGTGGCGACCAGCCGCAAGAAGACCGCCGCCGACCCCGCGCCGACGACCGTTGCGGCGCCGCAACCGGTGCAGCCCACCCTGTCGGCGCCCGCCAACAGCGAAGTCGCGCAGGCGATCGAGAAGCTGCGCCGGGCGGTGGAAGCCAATACGGAAGATGTGGGCCACCGCTTCGCGACGGAAGCGCGCCGGATCCACGAAGGAACCGCGCCGGAGCGCGCGATTCGCGGCGCGGCGACCACGGCGGACGCGCAGGCGCTGCTGAAAGACGGCATCCCGGTTCTGCCGCTGCCCTTCCGCGATCCGAAGAAAGACAACTGATCGTCCGCAGCGATGCGGCCTATGCGGTGATGCCGCGCTCGCCGTCCATTTGACGCGCCTGCCCCGCCCTTGCAGCAGAGCCTCTGCTTGCTTATGAGACGCCGAACCGGGAATGCCGAGGCAGAAAGGGGCACCATGCCGATCCTCGTGATGAAATTTGGCGGGACCTCGGTTGCGGATCTCGACCGCATCCGCAACGCCGCTGAAAAAGTCCGTGCGGAAGTCGAGCGCGGTTATAACGTCATCGTCATCGTTTCGGCGATGTCGGGCAAGACCAACGAACTTGTCGGCTGGGTCGAAGGCACGTCGCCGCTGTTCGATGCGCGCGAATACGATGCTGTCGTCAGCTCCGGCGAAAACGTCACCGCCGGGCTGATGGCGCTGACGCTGCAGGAAATGGACATCCCCGCCCGCAGCTGGCAGGGCTGGCAGGTTCCGGTGAAGACCAGTTCGGCCCATTCCTCGGCCCGGATCAAGGAAATCCCCCGCGCCCATATCGACCAGAAATTCGATGAAGGCATGCGCGTGGCCGTGGTCGCGGGCTTTCAGGGCATTTCATCCGAAGGCCGTATCACCACGCTGGGACGCGGCGGGTCCGACACCACCGCCGTCGCCTTCGCCGCGGCCTTTACCGCCGAGCGGTGCGACATCTACACGGATGTGGATGGCGTCTATACCACCGACCCGCGCATCACCAGCAAGGCCCGCAAGCTGGACAAGATCGCCTTCGAGGAAATGCTGGAACTGGCATCGCTTGGCGCCAAGGTTCTGCAGACGCGATCGGTCGAACTGGCCATGCGTTACAAGGTACGCCTGCGGGTGCTGTCATCGTTTGAACCGAACACTGAAACATCCGGCACCCTTGTGTGCGACGAGGAGGAAATCATGGAAAGCAACGTCGTCTCCGGGGTGGCCCATTCCCGCGATGAAGCCAAGATGACCCTGGTTTCGGTCGCCGACCGCCCGGGCATCGCGGCGGCGATTTTCGGCCCGCTGGCCGATGCCGGGGTGAATGTGGACATGATCGTTCAGAACATCTCGGATGACGGGCGCACCGACGTGACGTTTTCGTGCCCCACCGATCAGGTGCTGCGCGCCGAACGGGCGGTGACCGAAGCCAAGGAACGCGGCGAGATCAACTTTCTCAAACTGCTGTCGGACAACGCCGTGGCGAAGGTTTCGGTGGTCGGCATCGGCATGCGCAGCCATGCGGGCGTCGCGGCAAAAATGTTCAAGTCGCTGCGCGATGAGAATATCAACATCAAGGTCATCTCGACATCCGAGATCAAGATTTCCGTCCTGATCGAACGGAAATATATGGAACTTGCGGTGCAGGCTCTTCATGATGCTTTCGAATTGGAAGGCAACTCCTGACAGGAGACTATGGTCCAGGGAACCGAAACCGAGAGCCGGAAGCTTCTGGGCCGGCTGCGCGAGACCTTGGCCTCGCACAGCGACGGACAGGAGCGTCTGGACCGCATCACGCATCTGATCGCAGATTCCATGCGGACAGAGGTCTGTTCGATCTATCTGTTTCGCGACAATGACACGCTTGAGCTGTGCGCCACCGAAGGGCTGAACCCGCAATCGGTGCACCAGACACGTCTGCGGCTGGGCGAAGGTCTGGTGGGCCGCGTGGCCGCGAATTCGCGCATCATCAATTCAGCCAACGCTCCGCAGGAACCGGGCTTCCGCTTCATGCCGGAAACCGGGGAAGAGGTGTATTCGTCCTTCCTGGGGGTGCCGGTACAACGGCTGGGCCAGCGCATGGGCGTTTTGGTCGTGCAGTCCAAGGAAGCGCGCAGCTTTTCCGGAGATGAAGTCTATGCGCTGGAAGTGGTCGCCATGGTTCTGGCCGAGATGACCGAACTCGGCGCGATCATGGGGGGCGGCGACTCGCTCACCCCGCTGCACCAGCGCAGCCAGATCTTTCGCGGCGGGATCGGCCAGGAGGGCAATGCCGAAGGCCAGGTCTTTCTGCACGACCCGCGCGTGGTGGTGACCAACCCGATCGGCGACGATCCGGACGCGGAACTGGCCCGGCTGCGCGAGGCGGTCGAAACCCTGCGCGTGTCCGTGGATGAAATGCTGACTTCCGCCAAGACGGGCGAAGGCGATCATCTGGAGGTTCTGGAAGCCTATCGGATGTTCGCCAATTCCAAAGGCTGGATGCGGCGCATGGAAGAAGACATCGCGCGCGGCCTGTCGGCCGAGGCGGCGGTGGAAAAGGAACAATCCGCAGCACAGGCGCGCATGCGCAGCGTGCCCGACGCCTATCTGCGCGAACGGCTGCACGATCTTGACGATCTGTCGAACCGGCTGCTGCGCATCCTGACCGGTCAGGGCCGCGACACCGGCGCCGTCCGTCCCGAAGACGCCATTCTGGTGGCGCGCAATATCGGACCGGGTGAGTTGCTGGAATACGGGCGGACGCTGCGCGGCATCGTTCTGGAACAAGGGTCGGTCGGCAGCCACGCGGCGATCATCGCGCGCGCCTGGGCGATCCCGCTGATCGTCAATGCCGACCGGATCACCACCGAAGCGCTGAACGGCGACCGCATTCTGGTGGATGGCGATCAGGGCGTGGTGCATCTGCGGCCCGATGAAAGCATCACCGCCGCCTTCCGCGACAAGCTGGCGATGCAGGCCGAAGCGCAGGAACGGTATGCCTCCATCCGCGGCCTGCCGGCGGAAACCCGGTGCGGGTCGGTGGTGCGGCTGGACATGAATGCCGGGCTGATGGCCGATCTGCCCAGCTTGCAGGGATCGGGGGCCGAAGGCGTCGGGCTGTTCCGTACCGAGCTGCAGTTTCTGATCAACAACACCATGCCGCGCCGCGCCGAACTTGCAGCGCTCTATGGGCGGGTGATGGACGCGGCGGGCGACAAGCGGGTGGCCTTCCGCACGCTCGACATCGGGTCGGACAAGGTTCTGCCCTATATGAAGCCCACCGAAGAGCCGAACCCGGCCCTGGGCTGGCGGGCCATTCGTGTCGGGCTGGACAAGAAGGGCGTGATGCGCATGCAATTGCAGGCGCTGCTCCGCGGTGCCAAGGGGCGCCCGCTGACGGTCATGTTTCCGTTCATCGCCCAGTTCGAAGAATTCCGCATCGCCCGGCAAATGCTGCTGGACGAGGTCGAAAGCGAACGCAAGCTGGGCCATGCCCTGCCCGCCAAACTGGAAATCGGCGCCATGCTGGAAAC
>JAGQRU010000029.1 GCA_020425105.1 Paracoccaceae bacterium | reverse complement strand
CGCGCCTGAAACACCGCAGTTTTGGTGAGCTTGGCTTTCGGGAACGGGAGAACCTTCAGGAATGGCTGATCAGTTCGCCCGATGCGTTTGGGGAAGACCTGTTGATCATCCAGAAAGAATTCGACGGTTTCGACGAGACACGCGAACGGCTGGATCTGCTGGCGCTCGACAAGAACGGCCAGCTCGTGCTGATCGAGAACAAGCTCGACGATTCCGGGCGGGATCTGGTCTGGCAATCGCTGAAATACGCGGCCTATTGTTCCAGCCTGAAAACCAGCCAGATCATCGAAATCTTCCGCTCCTACCTCGACCGCCACCATGGCGGCAAGGGCAGCGAAGCCGCCACGATCATCAGCGAATTTCTCGACGGGGCCGATCTGGAGGAAACTGTCCTGAACGAGGGCAACAGCCAGCGCATCATGATGGTCGCTGCGAATTTTCGCAAAGAAGTGACGGCCACGGTCATGTGGCTGCTGGGGCACGGGCTGTCGATCCAGTGCTTCAAGGTGACACCCTACAGCCTTGGCGCCGAGCTGATCCTCGACGTGCAGCAGATCATTCCGACGCCCGAGGCAGAGGAATTCATGATCGGGATCGCCGGTAAGGAAAAGAGTGAGGCGCAGGCAGCCGGGGCCGTGCGGCGCAGTCACCGGTTGCGGCTGGAGTTCTGGAAGGAAACACTCGCCGCCCTGCGTTCGGCGGGCCAAACACGATACGCGAATATCAGCCCGTCGAAGGACAACTGGATTTCGACGGGCTCTGGCGTATCTGGCTGCCACTATTCGCTTATTCTGTCGAGCAAAGAGGTCCGTGTTCAGTTGAACCTTGAAAGCGCGGAACGTGATCAGAACAAAGCGATTTTCGACGCGCTCGAAGCGCAGAAAGCTAAAATCGAGGCGGCATTTGGCGGGGCGTTGAAGTGGCTTCGGCTTGACGACAACAAAGTCAGCCGGATTGTCGCCGCGCATGACTGCGACGGCTTCAACAAAGACAACTGGCCCGAGATGATTGCTTGGCTGGTAGATCACCGTGCGCGGCTGGAGAAGGCGATCTCCGAAGACCTGAAAACCGCCGCGCGCAAGCTGAGAACCGTTACGATCGAGGATTGAGCGGCTGCGCTATGTCACCCGGCGCAGGGTCACAGGCCATTCGATCTCATATGCAGCGATCCCTGCGCGTTGTGCCGCCTCACGCACTGTCGCCGATATGCGCTCAGCGATCAGCACGCCTTCCAGTTTGCCAAAGGAAAATTCGTCCTTCTGACCCAGTGCCAGCAGGTAATCTTCGACCTGCCGGACTGCATCCGCATTGGCTTCGGCTCGTTTGATCTCGATTACCAGCCAGTCGCCCGATTGCGGATCCTGCGCCAGCACATCGATCCGGCGGGAGTTCAGCCCGCCATCCACGGGGTATTCGTCCTGCACGACTGCATGACGGGTGGCGAATGGCGTTTCAGCCCATTGGTTCAGGATGGCCCGCTGAATGTCGTATTCGGTGGTAAAACCGGCATGACTGCGCTCGGTACGCCCCAGATCGAGCACCCGATGGTCAAATCCGCGCAGGGCCGTAAGGGTCGGCAAGACATGCTCGCGCGCGACGACCAGATGCCCGGCCCCTTTGTTCCGTTTTTCGAAGGTGAAGGGCAGATCAAGTGTCAAGAACTGCTCGTGATACTTACCGTTGAACACCCCATGGCCAAAGTCGCCACTCGCAGGCCGGATCGTGTCTATGGCCAAGGCCCATTGCTGATGCTCTGACGGCGAGAATGCCAGATAGACGACACCGCGCCGGTTCGGCCAGCGCGCATTGCGGCGCGGGTGATCGGTACGGATCATCCAGTGCAGGCCTGCCGCCATTGCGGTCTCCACCAGCTCGATCACAGGTGCCGTCAGGCACCAATCGCGCGCGACATAGGCCTCATCCCCTTGCCGCACGAGAAGCCCTTCTTCGACCTCTTCCAATACGATACCGTTCGGGAGTTCGAGTTTCTTCATTCCGCGTCGAGCCCATTATCGATCTGGAGAGATTTGGCGCGCTGCTTCACGCCCTGCGCGATGGTCTGCACCAAGTCTTTGGGAAAGTTCTGAGGCATTCGGGCAGCCGTTTCTTCCAGTGCGCTCTCAACACACCCCGCAACATCTGCCAGCACCTCTTCCGCCAGCGCCACGCCAAACCCCGCAGCCTTGGCGGCTTGCAGGAAGTGACGCGGCACCACCTCGTTAATCCGGTAGTGCCCATCCACCGCCATGGCGAGGCGCATTCGGTTCTGGCGGATCTGCCCCTCATCCACAGCCTTCTGGGCGCTCAGCACATCGTAGAGCGGCGTCATGCGGAAACCGCCGGGGCGCAGCGCGATGCTGAAATTCTTGGCGTGGCCGTCCGTCGCGCCCAAAAGCCAGAACAGCACCTGCGCGCGGAAGAAGGCGCGCTGATCGGCCAGCGCATCATCGCTGCCCGCCAGAAGGCCGATGCCCTCGCTGATTCCCGGCCCGCCGTCCATCTGATATTTCTGGCTGGGCGGGACATTGAGCGCCTGACAGAAATCCTCCTGCGGCAGGCGGATCAGTCGCCCGTCACCGGTCCAGCGCCGATCAAACCGCGTCACCACAAGGCTGCGCACATCCTCGAAATCGACGATCTCAACCTCGGCCACATCCGCCCCCATGGCGCAGCAGAAGCTCATGCAGAAGAACTCGTTTTCCACGCTGTCCGACAGGTTGATCCCGTTCGGCAGCACCCCAAGCTGGGTCTTCAGGATATGGGTCGTGGGCGTTAGGCCTGCGGGCCGGACCCATTCGCCGTTATGGCGCAAGAGCGCGGTTTTCTCCTGTGCACCCGCAATGGAAATGCGGAAATCATCGTCCTCGTCGAGGCCAAGCGGGGCGCTCGCCAGATTGCGCAGCAGGGCGGCGATCTGGGCCTCTGTCACCCGCTCGCCCTCCAGCCCGTGCGCCTCGGGCAGCTCGCCCGAAACGAATTGCAGCGCCCCCACGCAATCACGCCCGATCTTCTCCAGCATGTTCCAAGCATCGGTGCCGCCCGCGCGCACCCGCGCTGCCACACGCTCGCGGATCGCCTGATTGTCGGGCAGCAGGTTTTCCAGATAGGCGATGACCGGCGCGCCCTGATGTGCCTCCTCGCGCAGGGGCAGCGACAGTGAGATCGGCATGGCATGTTCCCACGCCAGCCAACCCGGATCATAGGCAAAGCTGATCGCGCCGGAGCTGGCAAGGTGCAGATGCCCCACCAGCCGCCCATTCAGAAGCACTTGCATTGTGCCGCTGCGCCCGCGTTTCGCCATCAGAAGATGTCCTCAATCTCGACCGAGCCGCCACGTTCGACCAGCCGGAACTCCAGCCCGAGCGCCGCCATGACAGCCAAGAGCGTTGCCAGCTTGGTGCCCGCATCGCCGTTTTCCAGCGACGAAATCGTCGCCACGCGCAGATTGGTGCGCGCGCTGATATCGCCCTGCGTCCAGCCACGCGCCTTGCGCACGCGCCGGATCGCTTCACCGATCTGTTCGGCAGTTCTGGCTGAGAGGTCCATGATGCGGCTCCTTTTACGGCGGAGCGTAAATCAAAACGAATTACGCTTCAACGTAAAATTTCATAATTTACGCCGAAGCGCAAATCACACATCAATCTCACGCCCGCGATCGGCCAAACGGCGATAGACAGGTTCCGCCGCTCGCAACTCCTCGGCCTCGCGCTCCGCACGCGCCTCCAGATCGACCAGCTCCGCCGATCCCAAACACAGCCGCGCGGTGGTCACATCCCATTTATGCCCGCCATCCTCGCGCGTCCAATAGCGCAACAGATGCGCATCGACGGCGTGAGCGATGCGCTGCAACAGTCGCCGTATCAGTTCGGAAATCCGCTCGATCATATAAAGGCCGATGCCCGCGCCGCTGATCTCCTCGGTCAGTGCCGCCGCGACATAGCGATCGGGGTCCGGCTCTGCATTCCGCAGTTCCGACAAGAAGCGGCTTTGCTCGGGGTAAAGCCGCCCATCGCGTTCCGCCCGCAGCGCCCCGCGATAGCGCCCCACGACCATGCGATGCAGCTCATAGGCCTGTTCCTCTGCCTCGCTCAGATCCTCCAGCAGCAGCCCGTGATAGGGGCCACTGGCCGCTTTGGCCCACAGGAGCAGCGCTTCGCTGGCGACCTTGGCTTCCGCCTCCGCCCGCGCAGTTGCCTGCCTCTTCTCGACCTCCACCGCCGCCATGGCCGCCTGATGTTCTGCCCGCTGCTTGTCCCCCTCTGCGCGCAGAATATCGGCATGAATATGTTGGCGGCGGGTTTGATCTGAACTCTTCCCGCGCTCAATCCGCAGATCGAGACGATCCTTGCACCAGAGATTCCAGCTCGACTGCATCGCCTGACCGGAAGTCTTGGCCTTCATCGCCTTGCGCAGCTCTTCCTTCGCCATCCGCGTCGAGATCGTCAGCACCTCCTTCGCCGCCGCGTTCTTGCGGGATTTGCGGCGCTGCATCCGCACCGGCACGACCACCAGATCGACATTGCCGCTGCCTTGCTCATCCAGATCGAAGCGGGTGTGGATGACCGAGCCTTCGCCCGCCCAGCTTTCCGCCCAAGCCTTTGCTTCATCGAACAGCCGCTGGATCCGGTCGTTCTTTGCCGAATGGGCATCGCGCCCGTCCTCTTCCAGCCATTCCCGCGACACGCCCACCAGCATGTGCATGGCTAAGGACGCGCCGCCGCGTTCAACCGCGCCGGTCTCTTCCTTGTGCCTCTTGAAGGCATCCCAGAGGTCGCAACCGCCCGCGTTGATGCCTGATCCCATCTTGGACCACGCCAATGGGTCACGCTCACGGACGCGGCGCAGCTGCGAGGTCTTGTCGAGCCGTTTGGCATGGGCTTCGATCCCGCCCATCGACGTTTTCCCCGTCGATCCCGCCTTCACATTCGCGGCGCGAACGAAGGATTTGAAACCGCCCCCACTCATGCTGCTGCCCTAGATTGGGGTTGCCCAAAACCGGCGGCCAGAAGGTCTGCCCGAAACGCTGGCCAATCCGCACGCCGCAAAGGTGGCTTAGCACACGGCAAGAGATATCCTCTCTGACCTTCCCGCATAATCTCCTCGACCAGCCGATTCAGGTCGCGGCCAAACATGTCACTGCAAAACTCTCGCCAGCATTTCCCAGCCCATGAAAACTGCGCAACGAAGACGGGGGCAGAGCCTGCGCGCGGCGGGGCGGATGGCTTGCCATCCCGCCGATCCGGCCCGCCCGCGCTTTTTTGTTCAAAGGATTGTTCTTTATAGGAAGGCTCACCCCTGACCCCTTTTTCGGTCACGGATGACCCCTTTTCCTGCGCCTGAAGGCTCAGTGACGAACCCTTTTTCCGATGACGGAACGGAATGATCTTGCCCGGAGATTTCAGCAGGTAGCGGGTGAAGTTTCCGGCCCCACGCCCCTCGGTGCGATCGAGCCAGCCCAAAGCGATCAGTTCGCGGATCGCCCGCTTGATCGTTGCAATGGACAGCTTCAGATACTCCGCCAATGTCGTCAGCGCGGGACAAATCTTGCCTGTCTCGTCATTGGCAAATTCAATCGCCAAGGCGGCTGCGACAGTCTTCGTCGATCCCGACACCTCGGGCAGCTGGAGCACAGCCTTGAGCCATTCGTAACGGTTGAGGTCAGCCATGGCACCCTCCCGTCATCGCAGAGGTTGCGGGGGCTGCCCGAAGCGTGATAACCTCCTGATCACAAAGGATGCTTTTCCAAGAGCATTGAACCCCGATTGCGCCCGCCAGCGCGTCGGGGTTTTTCTTTGGTCCATCCCCGATCTGGTGTTTCGCGGGTTCACAAGGCGTTCTGCCTATGTCCTGCGAAACTTTTTCGCCAAGTGTTTGAGCGCCTGAAATCTTCGCCCAATTTAGGTTCTGGCGCCTTTGGCGTGGGGGTTCGAGTCCCTTCACCCGCACCACCCTCTCCCCAACGATTCAGGGTTGATCCGTCCCCGCGCGCGCACTAGGAAGGCGCAGATTTCTTCAGGCCGCCGTCCGGGCGGCCTGTCAGCTTATGCGAGGAACGAGATGCAAGTCACCGAAACCCTGAACGACGGCCTGAAGCGTGGCTACACGATCACCGTCACCGCCGACGAACTGGCGGCGAAGGTGGACGAAAAGCTGCGCGAGGCCCAGCCCGAGATCGAGATCAAGGGCTTCCGCAAGGGCAAGGTGCCGATGGCGATGCTGAAGAAGCAGTTCGGCCAGCGCCTGATGGGCGAGGCGATGCAGGAAGCCGTCGATGGCGCGATGCAGGCGCATTTCGACGAAACCGGTGCCCGTCCGGCGATGCAGCCCAAGGTCGAGATGCAGAACGGCGAGACCTGGAAGGAAGGCGACGACGTGACCGTCGCGCTGTCCTACGAGGCGCTGCCCGAGATCGACGAACCCGATTTTGCCGCCATCACGCTGGAGCGTCTGGTGGTCAAGGCCGACGACGCGGCCGTGACCGAGGCCCTGGAAAACCTGGCCAAGCAGGCGCAGGATTTCGAGGACAAGGACGGCGCGGCGGAAAACGGCGACCAGGTGACCTTCGATTTCACCGGCCGCATCGACGGCGAGGCCTTTGAGGGCGGCGCGGCGACGGATTATCCGCTGGTGCTGGGCTCGGGCCAGTTCATCCCGGGCTTTGAAGAGCAACTCGTGGGCGCCAAGGCCGGCGAGTCGCGCGATGTCACCGTGACCTTCCCCGAGAACTATGGCGCGGCAAACCTGGCCGGCAAGGAGGCCGTGTTCGAATGCGCGGTCAAGGCGGTCAAGGCGGCGAAAGCGGCGGAACTGACCGACGAACTGGCGGCGCGTTTCGGCGCGGAATCGCTGGATGCGCTGAAGGGCCAGATCCGCGAGGGGCTGGAAGGCGAATACGCCCAGGCCGCCCGCGCGGTGGTCAAGCGTGGCCTGTTGGACGCGCTGGACAGCGCCGTCACCTTCGATCTGCCCGAAAGCCTGGTCGAGGCCGAAGCCAGCCAGATCGCCCACCAGCTGTGGCACGACGAGCACCCCGAGGTGCACGACCACAACCACGGTTCGGTCGAAGTTTCGGACGAGCATCGCAGCCTGGCCGTGCGCCGGGTGAAGCTGGGCCTTCTGCTGGCCGAAGTGGGCCGCAAGGCCGAGGTCGAAGTGACCGATGCCGAGATGACCCAAGCCATCATCCAGCAGGCGCGCCAGTATCCGGGCCAAGAGCGCGAGTTCTTCGAATTCGTGCAGAAGAACCCGCAGATGCAGCAGCAGTTGCGCGCCCCGCTGTTCGAGGACAAGGTCGTGGACATGGTCCTGGGCAAGGCCGCCGTCACGGAAAAGGAAGTGTCCAAGGACGACCTGAAGGCCGCCCTGGACGCGCTGGAAGCCGAGGCCTGATCGGGCCCTTTCGGCCGCTGCGGTCTTTCGGCCGCACCTCTCGCTTTCGCCCCCGCGCCATACCCTGGCGCGGGGGTTTTTCGTGGCGCGCTGCCTCAGGCCGGGTTATCGTCCTGCCAGGCCTGCAACGCGGCGCGCAGACGCCGGATCAGCACAGCGCGGGTCTTTTCGTCGGTGGCGCCGGTCAGCGCCTCGTTGAGATCGAGAAACAGCCTGGACACGTCGTTGTGCCAGTCCAGGTTGGCGACGGCCTCGGGGCGGAGGCGGGGCGGGGGCGCGCCGGCCGGCGGGTCCTGCACTTGCGGGCCGGCGGGGGTCAGCAGGACGCTTTGGTCCAGCACCGGGCGCAGGATCGGCACCGACAGGGTCTTGCCCTCGGAAGCGGCGAGCGCGCTCATGGCCGGTTCCTCGCCATGCGTCAGGAACAGCGCCTGGCGCACGGGCGCGCGTGCGGCAATCCAGGCGGACAGTTCGGGCCCGTCGGCGTGGCCGGAATACAGCTCGATCGAGCGGATGCGCGCACGCACGTCGTAGACCTCGCCCTGGATGCGGACCGAGCGCACGCCATCTTGCAAGAGCCGGCCCAGCGTGCCAACCGCCTGATAACCGGCCATGAGCACCGTCGCCGCGTCCGACCAGATCCAGCGTTTCAGCCGGTGCCGGATGCGCCCCGCCTCGCACATCCCCGAGGCGGCGATGACGATATGGAACCCGTCGAGATCGTCCAGGCGCTTTGAGTCCGCGACATCGTGGGTGAAATGCACATACGGCGCGTGCAGGCCCCGGGTCAGCGAATTGCCGTGGTCCAGCGTGCGGCGGTGGCGCTGGAACACCTCGGTCGCGCGGGCGGCCAGCGGGCTGTCGATGTAGATCGGGATCTCGGGCAGGGCGCCCTCGTCGATCAGCAGCGTCAGATCGGCGATCAATTCCTGCGCCCGCTCCACCGCAAAGGACGGGATCAGCAGCGCCCCGTCCGGCCGCATCGCGGCGCGCACCTCGTCGCGCAGCACCAGCCGGCGGGCCTCGTCGCTGGTGGCGGGGCGATCGGTGCCGCCATAGGTGCTTTCGCACACCAGGTAATCTACCCCCGCCGGCCCCTCGGGATCCGGGTGCAGCAGCTTGAACGCGGGTCCGATGTCCCCCGAAAAGAGCAGCCGCATCGGTTCGCGCAGCCCCGGCACCGTCACCTCCAGTTCGACCGAGGCCGACCCCAGCATATGCCCCGCGTTCCAGAACCGGGCCTGCACGCCCGGCAGCACCGCCACCCAGTCGCCGTAGTCATGGCCCAGCATCTGCGCCATGGTGCGGTCCACGTCGTCGCCGTCGTAGATCGGCTCGACCCCGGCGGCATTCCAGCGCGCGTGACGGCGGTTCAGTTGCTGCACCTCCAGCGCCTGGATATGCGCCGAATCGGGCAGCATGACGCCGCACAGGCCTACCGTCGGGCGCGTGGCGTGGATCGCACCGCGATAGCCGTCGCGCACCAGCTTGGGCAACAGGCCCGAGTGGTCGATATGGGCGTGGGTCAGCACCACCGCGTCGATCCGGGCGGCGTCGAAGGGAAAGGGGCGGTAGTTCAGCTCTTTTTCGCTTTTCGAGCCCTGGAACATGCCGCAATCGACCAGCAGCGTGCCGGTGGCGGTCTCGAGCCGGTAGCACGAGCCCGTCACCGCATGCGCGGCACCGTGAAAGCTGAGGCGGGGAAAGGGGTTGGGCGACATGGGGCACCTCCGGTCTGGCGCCACTGTCGCGCCATCGGGGCGGGGGTGCAACGGAAAACCCCGGCGCGGGGCCGGGGTTCGGGGGGGTCAGTCGCGGCCGCGGAAGGGCTCGACGTATTGCAGGGCCATGTCCCAGGGGAAGAAGATCCAGGT
>JAGQRU010000273.1 GCA_020425105.1 Paracoccaceae bacterium | reverse complement strand
TGGGCGAGCCGCTGCGGCTGATGGTGGATCTGCCCAATGATGTGGCCATCGTCGATCTGTTCCTGCATGTGCCGGGGCGGCGGCTGATCCTGGCCTCCACCGTCGGCGACGGTTTTCTGGTGCCGGAAGAGGAGGTTCTGGCCCAGACCCGGTCCGGCAAACAGGCGCTGAACGTCAAGGACCCGGTGCGCGCGGCGCTGTGCCGGCCCCTGGTGGGCGACCATGTGGCGGTGGTCAGCCAGAACGGAAAGCTGTTGATTTTCCCGGCCTCCGAGCTGCCCGAGATGTCCCGCGGCAAAGGGGTCCGGCTGCAGAAATACAATATGGCGCGGGGCCGGCAGGGCAGTCTGGAGCTTGATGGCGGGCTGGCCGACCTGACCAGTTTCGATCTTGCCCAAGGGCTTAGCTGGCAGACCCCGAATGGCCAGACCCGGCGCGAACCGGATGTGGCCCAATGGTTGGGCAAACGGGCCGGGGTTGGCCGTCAGGTGCCGCGCGGCTTTCCCAAGGACCGCCGCTTTACCTGACGTGCACTGCCGCAGCGCGGCATTTTCGGCTTTTTTTCGACACGATTCGGGGCATGATCCCCGAAGGCCCGGGCAGACGTATCGTCCGGGAGCAGAAAGACCACTCCATGCCCGCACCTGCACAGTATCCCCAGTCCCCGATCCTGACCATTACGCTGAACCCCGCGCTAGACCTTTGCAGCGAAACCGACCATGTCCGCGCCGGTCCCAAGCTGCGCTGCACCGCGCCCCGGCGCGACCCGGGCGGCGGCGGCATCAATGTCAGCCGCGCCATCCGGTTTCTGGGCGGCGACAGTCTGGCGCTCGTAGCCCTGGGCGGGACCACCGGCATGGCGGTGCAACAGCTGATGGATGCCGAGGGGCTGCGGGTTCATTGCCTGCCTATCCCCGGCGAAACGCGGCAAAGCCTGTCGATTACGGAAACCGGAACAGGGGCACAGTTCCGTTTCGTGCTGCCCGGCCCGGGCTGGAGCAGCATGGAAATGGATGCACTGATCGCGACCTGCGTGGATCTGATCCAGCCGGGCAGCTTCGTGGTGCTCAGCGGGTCGCTGCCGCCCGGCGTGAGGCCCAACCTGCCGAACACGATCTGTTCCGCGCTGTCGATGTCCGGGGCACGTGTGGTGGTCGACACCTCGGGCGCCGCTTTGCAGACGCTTGCCCGCGCCCCGCGGCGCGGCGCCACGCCGCCGATGGTGCTGCGCTTCGATCATCAGGAAGCGGGCGAACTGGCGGATCAAAGTCTGGACAGCCCCGCGGCCACAGCGGATTTCGCGGAAGATCTCGTCCAGCGCGGCGCCGCGCAGGTGGTCATGATCGCGCGCGGCGCCGAAGGCAATGTGCTGGCCGATGGCACCAAGCGGCTGCTCTGCCGCCCCGCGCCCGTTCCGGTGCGCAGCATGGTCGGCGCCGGGGACAGCTTCGTCGGCGCCGCTGTCCTGCGCCTGGCCCAAGGTGGCACCATGGCCGAAGCCCTGCATCGCGGCACCGCCGCCGCCACTGCCGCGGTGATGACCGATGCGACGGAACTTTGCAGACCCGAGGACGTGGAACGGCTTCTACCCCATTGCCGGATGGAGCCGGTCTGACCGCCCCCACCGCCGGACAGCCGCCAGCAGGCCCAGCCCACCGACCGCCATCGGCAGCGCAGGCGGAACCGGCACCGGCGCCACGACCGCCGCAAAGGTCTGCACCTGTGCCGACATTTCCAGTGTCAAGACATCGGTTTGTCGACTCACCCCGCCCGGAAGCCCAGGGGTCCCCACAGGACCCCAAGGCCCGCGCAGATCCAGCACATAGCTGAAGGAGTGGCTAACACGAAAGCTGGGGCCCACCGGGCTCGACCACATCAGATCCATTTCGTCCACTTTTTGTGAGAAAGCAACATTGCCCAACACAACCGGGGCCAGCATGTCCATGGACTCCAGCACCAATTTCAGGCTGAAATCCACCATCGCCTCGCTAATCTCCCTGGGACGGCCCGAGGTGCTGACATCCGCTGCAATATCATAGGTAATGGTAAGGTTCAGTTCCTCGACCGCAGCTGGGCCTGACCACACCGTTTTTGCCGCAGCATATGCATAGGTTCCCGTGGCACTTCCGGTGTCCGCAGCCGCTGCAGATTCCGCGAAAATCGAAAATCTGTCCGCTGCTTCGGAATAATTGTGGTCATATGCAGCCCCCCAGGCGGGGCCGGCACCGACAAACTTGCCGCCAAAGGAATCCCCGCGGCTCTCGTGCGGGATCTCGCCCAAATAGGGCCAGAAAGGCGCGCCCTGCGGGGTTACAGACCAGATTGCATCCGCACGCACCGACGCGCTGGCCAAGCTGACCGCCGACGCGCTTTGCCCCGCACAGATCGCCACCAGCACCGTCAAAAGCCGTTTCAACATGAGTTTCTTCCTGCAAATCAATCACCTGCAGGTGTTCTCAGCGGATTTTATGAAAATTGTCCTTACAGCCGGCGCCGCGGGCGGATTTCCTGACCAGGGCTAGCCGTCCTTCAACGCCAGCGTGCGGTCGCGCAGCCAGCCCATGAAGCCGCGCGGGTTGGATTCCCATTCGCGGATTTCGGTCGCGTCGAAGGGATGCCCCACCACCGGTGCCTGCGGCTTGTTCAGCGCATGCACGACTTCGTGGATCAGAAGCCCCTGCCGCAGCGTCGATGACATCCGGTTGGCCACCTGATACCAGCGGCTGTTCTGGCCGGGAAAGAAGATCGGCACCACCGTGGCGCGGCTGCGCTGGATCATCTTGGCGGTGAATGGGTTCCAGTCCCGCTCCACCGCCGGGCCCAGCATCGTGTCGGACGACGCGACGACGCCGGACGGAAACAGCACGATCACGCCGCCGATGGCCAGATGGTCCATGGCCCGGCGGCGCATTTCAAGGTTCTGCTTCAGCGCATCGTCTTCGTGCGGGAACGGCACGGGGATCATGAAGCGCCGAATCTCGTCCACCCCGGTCAGCAGGGATCGGGTCAGGATCTTGTAATCGTCCCGCACGCGGCCGATCAGATCCGCCAGGATCATTCCGTCGACCAGGCCGTGCGGGTGATTGGCGACCACGATCACCGGTCCGCTGGCCGGAATGCGGCGGATCTGGTCATCGGGCGTGGCCAGGTCGATCCCCATCGTGTCTAACGCCTTGCGCCAGAACGCTTGCCCTTCGGGCACGCCTTCGCGTTCGAACTGCCGGATCAGGCGCAACAGCGTCAGCTTGCCGGTGGCCCATTCCATCGACTTGATGATGCCTTTCTGGAAGCCGTTATCGAAAGTCGAGGCATAGGACAGCTTGCGCTTGTCATAGGGCACGTACTTGGCGGTCGGGGTTTCGGTCGGCTCCGCAGACGGGACGCGCTGGCCCCGAGCGCGCGGGTGCAGGGTCCGCGCCGGAACCGGGGTGGCCGAACGGGTCTCGACCATCGGCTTACATATCCTCGCCGAAACGGTCGGCGACCAGGGCCTCTACCGCCGCGGAAAGCTCGACCGCCTGCGGGCCGCGGGTTTCCACCGTGATCGACGTGCCCTTGGACGCGGCCAGCATCAACAGCCCCATGATGCTGTCGCCACCCGCGCTCAGCCCGTCGCGGCTGACCTCGGCTTCGGCGTCATGGGCTTCGACCACTTCGACAAGCTTCGCCGAGGCCCGCGCATGCAGGCCCTTTTCATTGATGATGCGGAATGTCTTGCGGATCGTTTCGGTCATGTTCCGACCGTCAATTGCCGAAAGCGTTGAAGCAATCAAGATATTTCCGACCCGCGCGCAACGCGCCGTCCACGGCATCCGGCACCGGAAGGTGGCGGGATTTCACCAGTTTGATCAGCAGCGGCAGGTTCGCGCCATAGATGATGCGGCGATTTTCGCGATCGCAGGCCGGCAGCGACAGGTTCGACGGCGACCCGCCGAAAATGTCGGTGACAATGATCACCCCGTCGCCCGTGTCCACCGCATCCGCAGCGGCTTCGATCTCGGCCCGCTTGCTGGCCCGGTCTTCCTGCACCGCGATGGAAATCGCCCGCATGTTCGCCTGCGCACCCACCACATGTTCCACCGCAGCGAGGTATTCGCGGGCCAGGCCGCCATGGGCGACAATGACGATTCCAATCATTGGGGCGTCTCCGCAACCTCTGCGGTGCCAAGGGCTCCGCGCCTCTCAAGCTCGTGATGCCGGACGCCCACGTGCCACCCTTTTTCGCCAAGGGACCGGGCGACGGCTTCGGCCAGCGCGACGGACCGGTGCTGACCGCCGGTGCAGCCGAAACCGATCGACAGATGAGATTTGCCTTCGGCACGGTAAGCAGGCAACAGAAATTCCGCCAGTTCGTTAACTTTTACGAAGAATGGCGCATAGCGGTCATCGGTGGCGATATAGGCCGCAACTTCGGGGTCCCGTCCGTTGCGCGAACGCAACGCTACCTCCCAATATGGGTTCTTCAGAAACCGGCAGTCGAACACCATGTCGATACCCCGCGGCATACCGCGTTTGTAGCTGAAGGAATGCAGCATCAGCGCCATGCGGCTGCTGCCCTGCACATCGAACCAGCGATCCAGTTCCGCGCGCAGATCGTGCGGCGTCAGGTCTGACGTGTCGATCAGCATGTCGGCCCGCACCCGGATCGGACCCAACAGGTCCAGTTCGCGCTGGATGCCCTGCGCCGGCGTTTCCGCCGGGGCCATCGGGTGGCGGCGGCGGGTTTCGGAATACCGCCGCATCAACACCTCGGGCGCGCAATCCAGATACAGCAGTTCGACCGGCGCCGCACCGGCGCGCAGCTGTTCGACCAGATCCAGAAACGCCGCGACGCTGAAATCGCGGTTGCGCACATCGATCCCCAGCACCAGCCGCCGTTCCGGCGCAGGCCCGTCAAGCAGTCGGGGCACGAGGCTGAGCGGCAGATTGTCGATGGTTTCGCAATCCAGATCCTCCAGCGCCTTCACAGCCGTCCCGCGCCCGGCGCCGGACGGGCCGGTGACCAGGATGATCCGCGCGGCGGATCCGGAACGGGAAGTGTCGGTCAAGGTCATGGGCTGCTTCCGAAGGTGCCTTTCATATATTGCAATACTGCTGATGCGAAATGCGCAGTCTCGGACTTGTGTATCAAGGTGACTTTCTGTCCGAGAATCATGCAATGTGCCGGTTCTGGCAGACGGGCCGTTACGGCGCTGCTAAGACTGACCACCGCACCCAAACGGACCGGACCGCTGAGCTTTGCCGGCAACAGCCCGACGCCGCGCGCCTCGATCCGCGGCGGCAAGGTCGGCGGCGCCAGCGCCTCGATCGCCCCGTCGCTTCGCTCGCGCAGCAAGGTCCTGTCATCAGCCACAAGATCCGCGCCCCAGGCCATCAACTGCAACGCCAGAGAAGACTTCCCCGCGCCCGACGGGCCGGTGATCATCAGACCGGTTCCGGCCACTGCAACCGTTGTGGCGTGAAAGATTTCCTGAGATATGATGTCGGGTCGACTCATGTCTTCGCACAGGCCTCGCTTTGCCCAAGCTAGACCCAATTTCGCGACCGCAGCAAGCACTCCCGCCGCCAGCGCTGCAGTCGCGAAGATCGTTTGGCAGAAATCTGCCCGCCAAAGCCCCGGCAGTTTGACGCGGAATTTGCAAAAAACTTCAATGATTCACCATGGTTGCGCAAACATAAACTTGGTGGCGCTAACTATGCAAAAGCGACCTGTTTCGGTTCTTGGCCGCCATGCTATATACCCGTCGTCGGACCATACTGGTGCCGACCGTCGCCGTGTTTCCGGACGAATATTCGAAGTGACCCGCGAATCCGGCGTTCGAACTAATCATCATGACCGCCGCACGACCGCGGTGTCGGGAGCATTCACAAATGACACATGGACGCGTGAACCCATCTCAACGGCTTGAAGATCAGGGCATGGTGGGTCTCGGCACGGTCTATTACAACCTGCTTGAACCGGCGCTGATCGAACAGGCGCTGAAACGGGACGAAGGCACGCTGGGCAATGGCGGCACCTTTCTGGTGTCCACCGGCAAGTTCACCGGCCGGTCGCCCCTGGACAAGCACGTCGTCAAAACCCCCGATGTGGCCGCCAAGATCTGGTGGGAAAACAACGCCGAAATGTCGCCCGAAGGGTTCGATGCGCTGCATGCCGACATGCTGGAGCATATGAAGGGCCGCGATTTCTTCGTTCAGGACCTCTATGGCGGCGCGGACCCGACCCTGCGCCTCGACGTGCGGATGGTCACCGAACTGGCCTGGCATTCGCTGTTCATCCGCCACCTGCTGCGCCGTCCCGCGCGGGAAGAGCTGGCAGGCTTCGTGCCCGAATTCACCATCATCAACTGCC
>JAGQRU010000272.1 GCA_020425105.1 Paracoccaceae bacterium | reverse complement strand
CGAGCCGATGAACCCCGCCACGAACCGGTTCGATGGGTCCTCGTAAAGATCGAGCGGGGCACCGGACTGTTGAACGTGACCGCCCTCAAGCACGAAGATCACGTCCGCCAGTGTCATGGCTTCGACCTGGTCGTGGGTGACGTAGATCATCGTTGCACCCAGCTTCCGGTGCAGGCGCGCAAGCTCCAGCCGCATTTGCACGCGCAATTCGGCATCGAGGTTCGACAACGGTTCGTCGAACAGGAAGACATCGGGCGCCCGAACGATCGCGCGGCCAATCGCAACCCTCTGGCGCTGACCACCGGAAAGCTGCGCAGGCTTCTTGTCGAGTTGCGCGGTGAGCTTGAGGATTTCGGCCGCTTCGCGAACCTTCTGATCGACTTCTGCTTTGGGCCGTTTGGCAAGCCGCAGGCTGAAAGCCATATTCTCGAACATGCTCAGATGCGGATAAAGCGCATAGGACTGGAAAACCATCGCGACGCCGCGCTTGGAAGGATCTTCGTCCGTCACATCGCGGTCATTGATGACAATGCTGCCATCGCTGGTCGCTTCCAGCCCGGCGATCATGCGCAGCAAAGTCGATTTTCCGCAGCCGGAAGGTCCGACAAAGACGGCAAACTGGCCACGGGCAATGTCCATGTCTACGCCACGGATCACATCAACCGCGCCGAAACGCTTCTTCACCGCCTGAAGGTGTACGCCTTTGTCAGCCATGAATTTTCCTCCTGCAAATGCGTTCGCCGATCATCGTCTCAGCCAACGGACAGGCGAATGAGATTGTAAGAGAAAGGCGCGAGTTCACCCTTGACTGCGTCGTCGACGACCCCAAGCTTTTCGCCTTTACGCGGCGCCACCCGATCAGGTTCGGCGCAGGTGTTGGCCAACAGTGCGTCCGCGCTGTTACCCCCCATGATCTGATGATCGACCAGCGTCACATCGCTGAAACCGTGCAGCGACAGATCGAGTTCCAACGGCTCGTCCAGGCTGCGGTTGATGGCGAACACCGTGATCGATTTCGCGTCGGGTGCCAGGACGGCAGCGACATCGAGATAGTTCACATCCTGTGCGGCGTCCGCGTCATAGGTCGGGCCGGACACGGCCACGTCCAGCGCGGTGCCGCGCCCATAGAGGCTGGCAAACTGGTAGGGGTAATAGATTGTCGTTGCCCAGGCCGGGCCGCCCTTCTGCGTCCGGATCGGTGCGATCACGTTCACCAGTTGAGCGATACAGGCGATCTTGACCCGGTCGGATCTGCGGATGAATTCGTTCAGCAACCCGCCCACGAAAATCGCGTCCTCGAGGTTGTAATCCTCTTCAAGAAGGTGCGGTGCTTCCGGCCAGTCCCAGGAATGCCAGTTGATGCTGTCCTGTTCGCGATTGTGGTACCAGACGTTCCATTCGTCGAAACAGATATAGATGTCGTTCTTCGCCCGTTTCTTGGACTTCACGAAATCGATCACGCCACCGATCGTCTGGATATAGCGCCCGGTCTCTTCAATCTTGGCGAAGTAGTTCAGCGTGTTCCGGCTGCTGTTGCCAAAATACTTGTGCAGCGAGATGAAGTCGACATTCTCGTAGCATTCTTCCAGAACCTGACGTTCCCAGTCCGGATAGGTCGGCATCTGGTCGTTGGACGACCCGCAGACGACCGTTTCAATCGACTTGCCGAAGGCTTTGACGGCCTTCGAGGTTTCGTTGGCGATCCGCCCATATTCCTTGGCCTCCATATGGCCGATCTGCCACGGGCCGTCCATTTCGTTGCCAAGGCACCACATATTCACGCCATAGGGCTGCTCGACGCCGTGCGTGCGGCGCAGATCGCTCCAGTAGGTGCCCGACGGGTGGTTGCAGTATTCGACGAAGTTCCGAGCATCCTCGATCCCGCGGGTCCCAAGGTTGACCGCCAGCATCATTTCGATGCCCGCATCCTCGGCCCAGACCGCAAACTCGTTGATGCCGACCTGGTTCGTTTCCTTGGAGCGCCATGCCAGATCAAGCCGCACCGGGCGATCCGCCTTGGGGCCGACGCCGTCTTCTCACTTGTAGGCAGAGACGAAATTCCCGCCGGGATAACGGATCGCGGGAATGTTCAGCGCGCGAACCAGGTCAAGGACATCGGTGCGGAACCCGTGCGCATTCGCCGTCGGGTGTCCGGGCTCATAGATCCCCTCATAGATCGCGCGGCCCATATGCTCGATGAATGCGGAATAAAGACGATCGTCGATCCTGGCGATCGAGTAGCCGCTATGAATTGAACAACTTGCTCGCACTTCCGCGTTCCCCCCTGACGTTTTTGCGTTGGGTCAATGAGTACGAACAGGGGGCCGAGCAATCAATTTACATATGGGGGCATCGTGTTACCAGTTTTGGCAACATCACGCGAAGGCCGGTCAGGGAATGATGCCGTCAGGCCCGGTGGAAAGCGAACTTGTGCCAGCCCCTTTTGCACACCGGCAGACGGCAGACGGGGCGCCTTGGCTCAGTTGTCGGAGAAGTGCGCCTTGATCAGTTCCAGCAGATGTTCCGCCGCCGCCGACATAATGCGGCCACGCGGCTTAACAACATGATATGGCTCGATAAAAATCTGTGTTTGCATGTCTATCAAGTACAGATCCGCTGAAAACGGCGGGGTCAGCAAAAGGCTCGCGACCTCTTGTGTTACGACGGCGACGATGTTGGACGTCCGCAAAAGCGCCATGATGGCGACAACGGAGGATGTTTCGATGACGTTCGTGGGCAACTCGATTCCGGCATCGAAGAATGAGATTTCGACGGCATGCCGAATGGGTGCGCCGCGATCCTGCATCGTCCAGGGAAACTTTGCGAGTTCCCCAAGTGAGCAATTCTTACGGTCGCGCAGCGGATGGTCGCGGTTCACCATCAAAAGCACTCTTTCCTCTCGCGCCCGCGTCACCTCGAAGTCGCGAGAGGCCGATTCCGTGTCCAACCGGCACAGCGCAAAATCATATGCGCCCCGATCAAGCCCCCACATCAGCCTCGATGACGACGAAACATCTAGCGAAACCTCGATGCCCGGAGAGCTTTCTTTCATCTTGAGAGCGGCCGGGATGACGACCGACAGCGCGCCGCCGGTCACCGCGCCCACGCTGACAACTCCGCCGCTGCCATCCTGATGCATGGTGAAGTCTTGCGCCATCCGGTCGAATTCATGGGAAATCAGATTGGCATGCCGCACCAGAACACGCCCCAGATGGCTGGGACGCATGCCTTTGGCCGTCCTTTCAAAAAGCGCGGTGCCCAGATTGGTTTCCAGATCGGACAACATCCGCGAGGCGGTCGGAACCGTCATGTGACACGCATTCGCGGCAAGCCCCAGCTTGCCCAGCTGCGCAATCTGACTGATGAGCCGTAACTGAACCGGACGCAGCGATCTGATATAGTTCTTCATGATGGCAGAGCGTGTAAGAGTGGCGAACCAATGTCCAGCATCCAGAAGCAGACGGCAACGGCATCGCAAGGCGGTCGATGATCGCGACCGCAATGCGCGTCCGGTACTCGGGACCCGCGCAAAGCTGCCACGGGCACCTGCCGCGTCTTGCTATGGCTCGGGCACCATATTTCGCGACATCGCCGCGAAATTCGAACCTGATCTTGGCGCCCTGCCCCCGGTCTCAGATGTCCTGGCCTTTCAGGGCCCGCAACCGCTGGATCAGGCTCGACGTATCCCAGCGGTTGCCGCCCAGGGCCTGCACATCGCCATAGAACTGATCGACCAACGCCGCGACCGGCAAGCTGACACCGATCTCGCGCGCCTGATTGATCGCGATGCCCAGATCCTTGCGCATCCAGTCCACGGCAAAGCCGAATTCAAACTCGCCATCCACCATGGTGTCGGCGCGGTTGGATAACTGCCACGATCCGCCCGCGCCTTGCGACACCAGCCGCGCGACTTTCTTGGCGTCCAGGCCCGCTTCCATGGCGAAGAACAGCCCTTCGGACATGGCCTGGACCAAACCTGCGATGCAGATCTGATTGACCATCTTCGTCAGCTGTCCGGCGCCCACATCGCCGAAAAGCTCGCAGGCTTTTGCATAGATGGCCATGACAGGCTCCGCGCGGGCAAAATTGTCCGCGCTGCCGCCGCACATGATCGCCAGCTTGCCGTTTTCGGCGCCGGCCTGACCGCCGGATACCGGCGCGTCCACAAACCCGACACCAAGCGGCTGCCCGGCTTCGGCCAGTTCGCGCGCGACTGTTGCCGAGGTCGTGGTGTGATCGACGAAAAGCGACCCGGATGCTTGCCCGGCAAACGCCCCGTCATCGCCCAGCACCACAGAGCGCAGATCGTCGTCGTTCCCAAGGCAGGAAAACACAATTTCGGCCCCTTGGGCGGCCGCGCGCGGAGTGTCGGCCGCGCTGCCGCCATAGGCTTCGGTCCAGGCATGTGCTTTTGCTGCCGTGCGGTTGTAGACCGTGACATCGTGGCCCGCAGCCTGCAGATGGCCCGCCATGGGAAACCCCATAACCCCCAGACCCAGAAATGCCAGTTTTGCCATGTTTTGCTCCTGCTGCCGTGGCCCGGTCGCCGGGTCCTGTCGAGCCCTAGGTGTCACAATTGCGTGCCAAAAGGTCAATCTTTGTTCGGGCGGCAGCCTCATCGACCGCATATTGCCGCCCCGACAATTGCGGATAGAGGTTTACACAGGGCGCGCCAAATCGCAGAACAAAGCTGGAGTAGAGGTCCCTTTCAATCGAGGTTTCAGTTGCGCCCCCTGATTTTGACCACGGCGGTATTGGCCGCGTTCGCATCTCCTGTCAGCGCGTTGCAGGAGGTTACGGTGAATGTGGTCGGAATGTCGAACGAGGACCGGCGGGACGATCTGATCAAACTGCTGGAGGCCGCGTCGCTCAGCTATGGCGCATTGGACGAAGGCACCGAAAACGCGCAGGACCTTTATGGGCGCGCGCGCTCTGACTATGCGCGGATGATCGCGGTTCTGTATTCCGAAGGGTATTACGGACCCGGTGTTTCGATCAAGATCGATGGGCGGGAGGTGGCTGACATCTCTCCGTTGAGGCTGCCGCGAGCGGTGGATCGGATCGACATTTCAGTGCAGCCCGGGCCCCGCTTTCACTTCGACCAGATCGATGTGGCGCCGCGCGCGCCGAACCCGCCGAACGGCCCCATTGTCGACGGCTTCGCGACCGGCGAAACCGCGCGCTCGGACCTGATCGGCGCCGCGGCGAATGCCGGGGTGCGCGAATGGCGCGAAGACGGCCATGCCAAGGCAACGGTCCGGGATCAGAAGATTGTCGCAAGGCATCCGGACCGCGCGCTGGACGTCGATATCAACCTGGCGCCGGGGCCGCAGTTGCGGTTCGGCAGCCTGACGATCACCGGCGACCGCGATGTCAGCGACCGGCGCGTGCGCCAGATCATGGGGTTTCCGCAGGGCGAGATCTATAGCCCGCAGGAAATCCGCGATGCGGTCAACCGCATTCGCCGCACGGGCGTTTTCAAGACCGTGGCCCTGACCGAAGCCGAAACACCGAACCCTGACGGGACGCTGGATTACAGCCTGACCCTGATCGAAGAAAAGCCGCGCCGTTTCGGGTTCAGTGCCGAATATTCGACATTGGACGGCCTGACCGTCGGCGGGTTCTGGTTGCACCGCAATCTGTTCGGAGGCGCCGAACGGCTGCGCATTGACGCCGAAGCCGCCAATATCGGCGGCGATCAGACGGGTCTTGGCGACAGCAGCGGCGAGGATTATTCGGCCTCTCTGCGGCTGACCCGGCCGGGCACGTTCGGTCCTGACAACGACGCGTTCTTCTTTTCCGAATTCGAATCCACCGACGATCCGGATTACGAAGAAACGGCCTTTACCTTCGGGGTCGGTGTGACGCGCTATTTCAACCCGCAGCTGTTTGGCGAGGTTGCGGGCGGCTTGCGGTATTCGCATGTGAACGACGCTTTCGGTGATCGCGAATTCTATCACGCCGTGCTGCCGTCGCGTCTGGAATGGGACAAGCGCGATGATCCCGGCGACGCCAAAGGCGGCTTTTACCTGGACACGACCGCCACCCCCTATATTGGCCTGAAGGACAGTCAGAGCGGCATGGTCGCCGAGCTCGATGCGCGCGGCTATGTGGGCTTCGGGCAGGACAAGCCCTATGTGTTCGCCGGCCGGTTGCAGCTCGGATCCGTGGTCGGGTCGGATCTTGATGAAACCCCGCCGGATTTTCTGTTTTTCTCGGGCGGCGGCGATACGGTCCGCGGTCAGCGCTATCAGAGCCTTGGCGTCGATGTGGGAAATGGCGAGCAGTCCGGCGGACGCAGTTTTGTCGGGCTGTCCGGGGAATTCCGGGCCTCGGTCAGCAAGTCGCTGGGGTTGGTCGCCTTCATGGATTGGGGCTTTGTCGGGCCTGACAGCTATTATTCCGATGCGGGCCGAAGCCAATCCGGCGTCGGGCTCGGCGTGCGCTATGCGACGCCCATCGGCCCGATCCGGGTGGATTTCGCCACCCCCTATTCCGGCGGCGGCGACCGGTTCAAATCCGTCGAACTCTATATCGGTGTGGGGCAGGCATTCTGATGAGCGGGCAGCACGTGATCAAACCGGCGCTGCTGGCGCTCGTGATGTCCGCCGCGCCCGCAGGGTTTATTCTGGCGCAGGATCCAGCGCCCGCCCCCGCGGCCACGGAACCGGAAGACGCCGGTTTTCTGGAGCGTCTGATCCAGAACGCCCTTGGCGGCGAAGGTCGCACGGTGCGGGTCAGCGGGCTGGAAGGCCTGCTCAGTTCGGAAGCGCGGATCGCCCTGATCGAAGTGTCCGATGACGATGGGGTCTGGCTGACTGTCCGCGATGTGGTGTTGGACTGGCGCCGTCTGGCGCTGATCCGAGGGCGGCTGGAGGTGAATGCGCTGACGGTCGGAACGGTCAATCTGGCGCGCCCGCCCCTGCCTGCGCCATCGCCGCCGCCAAATCTGGCCGCCGATCCCGATGCGAAGCCCGAACCTTTTGCGCTGCCAGAGCTTCCAGTGGCGGTGAATGTCGCCAATCTGGCCATCGGCGGACTGCGGCTTGGCGCGCCGGTGCTGGGACAACAGGCGGATCTGTCGATTACCGGGGACGCACGCCTTGAAGGCGGCGAAGGGGCGCTCAATCTCGCGCTGGTGCGCATCGATGGGCAGGAGGCGTCGTTCGGGCTGGCCGCCGGATTTGAAAACGAAACCCGCCGGCTTTTCGTGGATCTTGGGGTCAACGAAGCGGCAGACGGCCTGATCACCACGCTGGCCGGGATCCCTGGGACACCGCCGCTGGAATTTTCGCTGAAAGGCGATGCGCCGATCAGCGATTTTCTGGCGACCCTCGCGCTGCGCACCGATGGCCAGGACCGTCTGGCCGGGACCGTCGCGTTGCAGGAGGTCCCGGTGGACGGGGCTGTGCCTGACCGGCTGATCACGGCAGACATCGGTGGCGATGTGGCGGCGTTGTTCCTGCCGGATTACCGCAGCTTCTTCGGCAATTCGATCGAGCTTGATCTGGTCGCGCGCCAAGGGAACGCGACGGGGCTCGACATTGAAACGCTGCGGCTGGAAACACAGGGCATGCATCTGGCCGGTCGGGTGGACCTGACGCCCGAGTTTCTGCCCTCCGTGGTCGATCTGACGGCGAATCTGGGCACGCGCATCGGTTTGCCGGTGGTGCTGCCCCTGCCCGGTCCGGCGCTGCTGGTACAGGATGCCGACCTGACGCTGCGCTATAACGAAGCTGTGGGCGATGTGTTCAACCTTGCCGTGACCAGCGACGGGGTCATGCGGACCGACGGGCTGTTGATCGACCGTTTGGCGGTAAAGCTCAGCGGGCAGTTGCTCAAGACCGACCCGGCCGTCATATCCGGCGTCACCGCGCGGCTGAGCGGCGGTATGACCGGGTTTGCCAGCACTGACCGTGCATTATGGGATGCGGTCGGCGATGCGGTGACGGTGGATGGCGACATCGCCTGGTCGCGCGGGGCGCCTCTGGATCTGCAGGATCTGAAGATCGTGGCGGGGGATGTGTCGGCAAGCGGCACCGCGCGGGTCACCGGGCTTGAAACGAACGCGATTGCGGTCGACACGGCGCTGGCGGCGGATGTGACGGATCTTGCGCGGTTTTCCGGTATCTCGGGGCAGGCTTTGGGCGGTACGATCACCGCCGATCTGACGGCCCAATACGACACCGTGACCGGCGCCGGTGCCGTCGATCTGACCGGCCAGACCCGCGATCTGACCATCGGCGACCGCGAAGCAGATGGGCTGCTGACCGGCCCCGTCGATCTGGAAGTCAAGGCCGGTCGTCAGGCAGAAGGCATCGTCGTTGACAAGCTGATGCTCGATGGCGAACGCATCACGCTGAACGGCAACGCGATCATCGCGCCGGATTACTGGCCGCACAAGGTCGCGCTGACCGGGCGGATCGGAAACCCTGCCGGCGGCGTGGTGTCGCTTCCCCTGCCCGGCGCCCCGACGGATCTGCAATCGGCCGATATCGACCTGCAGTATGATGCCGAAACCGGAGACGCCTTTGCGCTGGATATCGAGGCGCGCAATTTCCAGCAGGAAGGACAGGTCGCCGTCGATCGCCTGATCCTGAAAGCGGATGGCACCCTGGCGCGCGAGGACGGCGTCGTGCAGGGCGCGTTGCTGACCGTGTCGGGCGATCTGGGCGGCATCAATGCCCCGAACCCGGATCTGGCCGAGATCCTGGCCGATGGGGCGCGGCTTTCAGGGTCGCTGGACTGGACCGCCGATGGGGGCGTTCTGAATGTTCCGGGCTTTCATCTTGAATCCGGCGATCTGCATGCCGACCTGACCGCCGCGGCCACCAAGCTGGGTGCCGACGACATAGAAGGCAGCGGCTCAATCGATCTGACGACAGGATCTCTGGCGCGGTTTTCGGCGCTGGCCGGGCGCGATCTGCGCGGGTCCCTCATCGCGCAGGGGCGTGGGAATTTTGCTCTGGAAACCGGTTTCTTCAACGTCAACGCGACGGCGGACGGACGCGATCTTGCGGTTGACCAGCCGGATCTCGACAAGCTTCTTGCCGGCGCCCCGCGTCTGGTCGCCCAGGGCAAGCGCGACGAAGACGGTCTGCGGATCGAAGAATTTCTGGTCGAGACGGACGAGCTGAACCTGTCCGCCGACGGATCGATGATCGGTGAGGTGATCCGCCTCCGGCTCGATGGCGGTCTGCGCGATCTGGGCGTGTTCGTCGATGGCTTCCCGGGCCCTCTGACGGTCGGCATGGATGCGGTCAACAAGTCCGAAACCTGGACGGTGGCGGGCACGGTTGCCGGACCGGGCGGAGCCGAGGCCAAGGTCGAAGGCGATGCGCTGCGCCCCGACGGCACGATGGATTTGCGCGCCAAGGGCAGTCTGCCCCTGGGGTTGGCCAACCGGTTTATCGTGCCGCGCACGATCGCCGGAAATCTCGGGTTCGAATTGCGGGTCGATGGCGCGCCGGGTCTTGATGCGATCAGCGGCACCGCGACGATTGCGGGCGCACGGGTCGCCGATCCTGCCACCCGGCTGGCGCTGGAAGATCTGGGGCTGAAACTGGGGCTTGCGGACAGCCGGGCGACCATCGATCTGGGCGGCAACCTGTCGTCGGGCGGGCGTGTCGAAGTGTCGGGCCCGGTTACGCTGACCGGAAACATGCCGGCCGATCTGACCGCAACGCTGACCCGCATTCATCTGGTTGACCCATCGCTTTATGACATCAATCTGGGGGGACGTATCGGCATTCAGGGGCCTTTGACAGGGGGCGCCGCCATTTCGGGACGCATCGATATCGGCCGCAGCGAATTGAAGATCCCGGCGGGGCTGGGCGGCGCAGGCGCCGTTCCCGATGTTGTCCATGTCAATGAAACCGCTCAAAGCCTGAAAAGCCGCCGCCGCGCCGGGCTGATCGTCGATCCGGCGCAGAGCAGCAGCGGTGGCGGCGGCGGACCCGCCTTCCCGCTCGACATCCTGATTTCAGCGCCGCAACAGATCTATGTCCGTGGCCGTGGGCTCGATGTGGAAATGGGGGGGCAGATCCAGATCTCCGGCACGACCGCGGCGCCGGTTCCGACGGGAAGTCTGCAGCTGATCCGCGGCAGGCTGGCGCTTCTGGCCCGGCGTCTGGATTTCGAAACGGCAGAGATTTCGCTTCAGGGCGATCTGGAGCCGGACATCCGAATGGTCGCCAGTTCAGACAATGGCGACATTGTCGCGAGGATCGTGATCGAAGGACCGGCGAGCGACCCTGAACTCAAGTTCACCTCTCAGCCCGATCTGCCGGAGGACGAGGTCCTGGCACAGCTGTTCTTCGGCAAGCCGCTGCAGGATCTGACACCGCTGGAGCTTGCGCAGCTTGCGAGCGCGATCAATACCCTGACCGGCGGCGGCGGCGGCCTGTTCGGCAAGCTGCGGGACGGGCTGGGCGTGGACGATTTGAGCGTCGCCACCGACAAGGAGGGCACGACCTCGGTTTCCGCCGGAAAATACATTTCCGAACGTGTCTACACCGACGTCACCTTTGGGTCCGACGGCACGTCCGAGGTTCAGTTGAACTATGAAATCAAGAAAGATTTCACCGCGCGCGGCAGCTTCGACAATCAGGGCGATACCGGGATCGGCTTCCACTACGAACGCGACTACTGACCCGGGGTCCGGGCGGGCCTGTCAACCAACGGCCCGCCTGCCCGTCTATCCGCGAATGATGCTGATCCTGTAATCGCGGAACGCGCGTTTGCGCATCTCGCTCAGCCACAGATATTCGGCGCTGTTATAAACCCGATCCACGGACGCCCTGTCGGGATATTCGACAATCGTCACCTGTCTGGGCGGTTCCGGCCCGATCAGGGTTTCGGTCACCTCATAGCTTTCAAGGATCCGCGCGCCGACAGCGTCCATAAGCGGTCCCGTCATGCCCAGGTATGTGGCCAGCGCCTCCGGAGCCTTGGGGTCAACCGTGGTCATCGTACAAATTAAGACAGACATCCTGACGCAACCTTTCCCGCAACCTGGGAAAAGGTTAGCGGAAAATACGTAAAAACGATCTGACCCCCGGATGAGGTTCGAAAAATTTGGGATATGTGCGGTGAAAAACACATACCGGCCCAGCCCAGGGCCCGGTCATGAAAAAGGGCGCCGCAGCGCCCCCGTTCGGTCAGCCGAGCGCGTAGCCCGCGCCGCGCACCGTTCGTACGGGATCGCCCCCGCCATGCTGGCACAGCGCCTTGCGCAGACGGCCGATATGGACGTCCACTGTGCGGGTGTCGACATAAATGTCACGGCCCCAGACCCGGTCCAGAAGCTGCTCGCGGCTCCAGACCCGCCCCGGTTTTTCCATGAAGGTGGACAGCAGCCGAAATTCGGTCGGCCCCAGCTTCAGCGGATTTCCGTTGCGAAAAACCTTGTGGCTTTCCGCGTCCAGCGTGATGTCCTCGAACTCCAGAACCTCGCCCATGGTCGACGGCCGGGTGCGGCGCAGTTGGGTGCGCACCCGAGCCATCAGTTCCACCACCGAATACGGCTTGACCACATAGTCATCCGCCCCGGTTTCCAGCCCCCGCACCCGGTCGACCTCCTCGGCCCGGGCCGACAGCATGATGATCGGCACATTGCGGGTCTCTGATCGTGCTTTCAGCTGCCGGCAGACCTCGATCCCCGAAACATTGGGCAGCATCCAGTCCAGCACGATCAGATCCGGTGCCTGCTCTTCCACCAGGATCAATGCCTCTTCGCCATTCTCGGCCCGCGCGACCTGGAACCCTTCGGATTCCAGGTTATAGGCCAGGATTTCGCGCTGTGCGGCTTCGTCTTCAACCACAAGAACGGTCGGATTGGCAGGAGATACCACGGTTTTAGCGCTCCTTCGGGGCGGTCACAAAGGCAGTCTTGTCGTTCTTCGGACGCATGTCGGTCGGCAGATCGCCAGTGACCAGATAGATCACCTGATCCGCGATCGAGGTTACATGGTCCCCCATGCGTTCGATGTTCTTGGCGATGAAAT
>JAGQRU010000271.1 GCA_020425105.1 Paracoccaceae bacterium | reverse complement strand
TCGGCGCTGCACAAATCGGTGCGCGGGTCGGACCCGGACGCGGCGCTTTACTGGCTGTCGCGGATGCTGGAGGGCGGCGAGGATCCCCGCTATCTGGCCCGCCGCATCACCCGGATGTCGGTCGAAGATATCGGGCTGGCCGATCCGCAGGCGCAAGCCCTGTGTCTGGGAGCCTGGGACGTCTATGAGCGTCTGGGCAGCCCCGAAGGCGAACTGGCATTGGCGCAGGCGGTCGTCTATCTGGCTCTGGCGCCGAAATCCAATGCCGGCTATGCGGCCTATAAGGCGGCGCGCAGGGCGGCCCGGGACAGCGGTTCGGCGCCGCCGCCCAAACACATCCTGAACGCGCCCACCGGGCTGATGAAGGATCAGGGCTATGGCGCGGGGTATGCCTATGACCACGACGCCGAAGACGGATTTTCCGGGCAGAATTATTTCCCGGATGGCATGGCACGGCCTGAATTTTATGCACCCGTCGAGCGCGGGTTCGAACGGGACCTCGCCAAGCGGATGGCTTATTTTGCCAAGCTGCGCGCCAGGCGGCAGGATGGTTGACAATGCTGGACCTGCGGGAAAGAGAAGAGTGATGATTTGGACAGTTGCACAAGTGGCCGCCGGGGGCGCGATGGGCGCCTCGGCACGGTATCTTACGGGCGTCACGGTGATGCGCCTGATCGGCCCGGGCTTTCCGGTGGCGACGATGATCTGCAATGTGGTGGGGTCGTTCGCGATGGGGGTTCTGGTGGTGATCCTGGCGCATTTCGGATCCACCCGTTTTGCGCCGTTTCTGGCGGTGGGCATGCTGGGCGGGTTCACGACGTTTTCCAGCTTTTCGCTGGACGCGGTGACGCTGTATGAACGCGGGGCGATGGGGCAGGCGGCATTTTATATTTTCGGGTCGGTGATCCTGTCGCTGGCGGCGTTGTTTGCCGGGCTCAGCATTGCGCGGACGCTGGTTGCGTCATGAGCGGTGTGCAGACCCTGACCGTGGGCGGCGATGAGGCCGAACAGCGGCTGGACCGGTGGTTCCGCCGCCGCTTTCCCCATGTCAGTCAGGGGCGCATCGAAAAGCTGTGCCGGAAGGGCGAAATTCGCGTCGATGGCGGCCGGGTGAAGCCGGCGACCCGGGTGGCGCCGGGGCAAAGCATCCGCATTCCGCCCTTGCCGGATGAGGCCGATATTGCCTCCGATACCCCGCGCGGGCCGTATATTTCAGATGCAGACGCGGCGATGATGCGCGGCGCGGTGCTGTATCGCGACGATCATATCATTGCGATCAACAAGCCGCCGGGCCTGCCCAGTCAGGGCGGCAGCGGACAGACGCGCCATGTGGACGGGCTGGCAGAGGCGTTGCGCTTCGACGCGCCCCTGAAGCCGCGGCTGGTCCACCGGCTGGACAAGGACACGTCGGGCGTTCTGCTGCTGGCCCGGACCGGGGCGGCGGCGACAGGCCTGACACGGGCCTTCCGGGCCCGCGACACGCGCAAGATCTATTGGGCGGCGGTCGCGGGGGTGCCCACGCCGCAGATGGGCACGGTGCGCTATGGTCTGGTCAAGGCGCCGGGGCACGGTGCGAAGGGCGAAGGTGAAAAGATGCACTGCGTTCATCCGCGCGACGTGGACCGCACCGAAGGCGCCAAGCACGCGACCACCGACTATGCGGTGCTGTCCGCACTGGGGACGCGCACCGCGTGGGTGGCGCTGGTGCCGATCACCGGACGCACGCACCAGTTGCGGGCGCATATGGCCGAACTGGGGCATCCGATCATCGGCGACGGAAAATACGGCGGGTCGGGCCAGGAAAATCTGGGCGATGGCTGGGGCGCGCAATTGGGGGGCGAGGTATCACGGAAGCTGCATCTGCACGCCCGGTCGATCAGCCTGACGCATCCGGTCAGCGGCGCGCGGCTGACGATCACCGCGCCGCTGCCGGATCACATGCGCCGCACCTGGAAGCTGTTCGACTGGCGTGACGCCGATGTGCCCGCCGATCCGTTCGAGGAGCAGGAATGACAGACAGACCGCTGAAGCTGGCGGTGTTCGATGTCGACGGGACCCTGGTGGACAGCCAGGCGCATATCCTGGCGGCGATGGACGCGGCCTATGGCGACCTAAGGCTTCCCCTGCCCGAGCGCGCGGCGATGCTGCGTCAGGTCGGGCTGTCGCTGCATGAGCTTTTCGCGCGACTGGAACCGGACCTTCCGGCCGACACGCGTCTGGCGCTGGCCGCGGCCTATAAGGATGCCTATGCGCGCTTGCGGAGCGACGGCAGCGGGAAGGCCCATTCGCCGCTTTTCGATGGCATGGGCGCGCTGCTCGACCGGCTGGCGCGGGTGGAGCCGCTGCTGCTGGGGGTCGCCACCGGCAAGTCGCGGCGCGGGCTTGACCATGTGCTGGAACTGCACGGGCTGGAACGGACCTTCCTGTCCCGGCAGGTCGCGGACGATCACCCGTCGAAGCCGCATCCCGCGATGCTGCATGCGGCGCTGTCGGAAACCGGATGCGAGGCGCCTCACGCCGTGATGATCGGCGACACCGTGTTCGATATGGAAATGGGCCATGCGGCGGGAATGAAAACCATCGCGGTCAGCTGGGGGTATCACCCGCGTGCCATGCTGGAAGACGCGGCCCCGGATATCCTGGTGGATCGTGTCGGCGATCTCGGCGACGTGATCCTGGAATTGTTGGACCTGAGCGATGACTGAATGGAAACAAAAGCGGTTCTGGACCGACGCTGGCGTGGCTGAAACCGAAGGCGGTTTCGCTGTGACGCTGGACGGGCGGCGGCTGCGGACCCCGGCCAAGGCGCTGCTGGCGGTGCCGACGCGCGCGCTGGCCGACGCGATCGCCGCCGAATGGGCGGCGCAGGAGGAACTGGTGGATCCCAGGACCATGCCGCTGACCCGGACCGCCAATTCCGCCACGGACAAAGTGTCGGTCCAGCGCGCCGAAGTGGCTGATATTCTGGCCGCCTATGGCGAAAGCGATCTGTTGTGTTACCGGGCCGAGGCGCCGCAGCGTCTGGTCGCGCGGCAGGCGGAAATCTGGGACCCGCTGCTGGACTGGGCCGCGGACGCGCTGCAGGCTCCGCTGAATGTGGGCGCGGGCGTGATGCATGTGGCGCAGCCGGGCACCAGCCTCGCGGCGCTGCACCGGCGGGTCCATGGCATGGACCATTGGCATCTGGCGGCGTTTCACGATCTGGTGGCGCTGTCGGGATCGCTGATCATCGCCTTCGCCGTGTGCGAATCGGACTGGCCGCGCGATGCCTTGTGGCAGGCGTCGCGACTGGATGAAGACTGGCAGATCGAAGAGTGGGGCGCAGATGAAGACGCGGCAGAGGTTGTGGCCCTGAAAGCGGCGGCTTTCGCAGATGCAGCACGGTTTTACGATTTACTCACCGTGGCATAGGGCCGCCTTAATTTTCCGCAATAAAAAAAGTGACCCGGCGTCAGACGTCGGGTTCGGTCACTAAACCGGCCGTGAAGCACTTGACTGACCTGTGAGCTTTTGCCCAAGCTTTTGGCGGTGCCGTGAGACTGCGGCACTGAATAAAACCGCTTTGTCCGCAAAGGACAGCTTTCAACAAAGTTTGTGGTCCCAGCAGGAAGAGGAAATGATGAACAAACACGTACTCCTTGGTACACTCGCAGCCGCAGGGCTGACCGCAGGCATGGCCGCGGCCAACACCCTTGAAGAGGTCAAGGCGCGCGGTGCACTGAATTGCGGGATCAGCACCGGTCTGGTCGGGTTCGCCTCTCAGGACGCCCAGGGCGACTGGCAGGGATTTGACGTGGCCGTGTGCCGGGCTGTTGCCGCCGCGGTTCTGGGAGATCCCACAGCGGTCAAGTTCAACCCGGTCACCAACAAGGTGCGGTTCGAGGTGCTGAACTCCGGTGAGATCGACATGCTGTCGCGCAACACCACGTGGACATTCTCGCGCGATGTCGATCTGAAGCTCGAATTTGCCGGGGTCAACTATTACGACGGTCAGGGCTTCATGGTTCCGACCGAACTGGGCGTGAGTTCGGCAAAGGAACTGGATGGGGCGACGGTCTGCATTCAGTCCGGCACCACCACCGAGCTGAACCTGGCGGATTTCTTCCGCGGCAACAATATCAGCTATGAACCGGTTCCGATCACCACCGCGTCCGAAGCGCAGCAGCAATATCTGGCTGGCGCCTGCGATGTGTATACCACCGACGCATCGGGTCTTGCCGCCACCCGGGCTGCGTTTGAAGATCCCTCCGCCCATGTGATCCTGCCCGAAATCATCTCTAAGGAGCCGCTGGGCCCGTTGGTGCGCCACGGCGACAACGAATGGGGCGATGTGGTGCGCTGGACCCTGAACGCGCTGATCGCGGCTGAAGAACTGGGCATCACCTCGGCCAATATCGAGGAACTGTCCGCCGGGACGACCAACCCGGAAATCAACCGGATCCTGGGCAGCGAAGGCAATCTGGGCGAGATGCTGGGCCTGTCGCCGGACTGGGCGAAGAACGCCATCGCCGCGGGCGGCAACTATGGCGAAATCTTCGAACGCTATATCGGGCAGAACACCCCGATCGGGCTGGCCCGCGGGCTGAATGCCCAAT
>JAGQRU010000270.1 GCA_020425105.1 Paracoccaceae bacterium | reverse complement strand
CTCTACAACCGCTGGAAGCGGTGGAGCGACATGGGCGTGTTTGCCCGGATCATGGTGGGATTGGCTTCGGAGGGAACGGATCGGAAGACGATCATGATCGACGCGACCTACCTCAAGGCGCATCGCACGGCCTCCAGCCTGCGGTTGAAAAAGGGGGGCGTGGAAGGCTGATCGGGCGCACGAAAGGCGGCATGAACACGAAACTGCATGCCGTCACCGACGCCGAAGGGCGCCCGATCCGGCTCTTCATCACAGCTGGTCAGGTCAGCGACTACACCGGCGCCAGGGCGCTGGTGAGCAGCCTGCCATCGGCTGACTGGCTATTGGGGGATCGAGGATATGATGCAGACTGGTTCCGTGAGGCATTGATAGAAAAGGGAATAAAGCCTTGCATCCCCGGACGTAAGTCGCGCGACAAACCTGTCAAATACGACAAGCGGAGATACAAGAGACGCAACCGGATCGAGATAATGTTCGGACGCCTGAAGGACTGGCGGCGGGTTGCCACCCGCTACGACAGATCCCCGACCGTATTCCTCTCAGCAATCGCGCTCGCAGCGACCGTCTTGTTCTGGCTCTGAATCAATGAGTCTGGAACCTATGCACCGATGGGGCCGCGCCGCGCGCTGATGGCCGGGGCGATTTGCGGCGTGCTTGTGTTTGTGAACTGCTTGCCCGCACGGCGGTGGGGGCGCGCTTTCGCCCGCCCTTTCCTGGGGCGCGTTTTGAACGCCGGTTTTCTGGTGCTGATCGGGATCGAGCTTTTTCTGCCGCGCCCCTATCTGATCTGGCTGCGCGGCGGGGGCGAACGGCGGGGGGGCGACGGCTTCCTGTCGCGCGTCGTGCTGGTGGCGATGCATGGGGCGGCGGTTCTGGCGCTGTTCGTGCCTTTTGCGGTCGTGATGCCCTGGGCTGAACGGCATTTACGGTCCGGGCAGGCGGAAATTGTATTCGGATCCCATTATGCCCGCTGGTCGCGGTTCGATGTGTCGGATCTGGCCTGGGATCCCCTGCGCCGGCATTTGCTTCTGTGCGGGGATCAGCAAGATACCGTTGTCGAATTGAACGTCGACACACGGGCGTTGCGCGATACCGGGCTGGAAAATCACGGCAACGAATTCTGCGAATTCGACCGGAAGCGGGACCTGTTTCTGACCGCAGATGCCTCTAGCGGGGAGCTGATCGCGGCGAAGGGCGCCGACATGGCCGACCTGAAGCGCGTTCGGTTGAACGATCTGCCCCCCGGTGAGATCTTCGTTTCGCTGTTCGATGCGGCGGGGCTGGTGGTGGCCGCGTCCGAGAATGAAAACGGGCGCGGTACCGGCCCGGAAATCCGGGTGATCGACCTGGACCGGATGGAGGTGGTGCGCGAGATCGATTCAGACGTCGGGTTCAGCCTTGCGCATCCGGATCTGCCGATCCTCTACGTCAACCATTTCGCCAAGGACTTTGGCATTCGTGCCATCGATATTGAACAGGGGCAGGTGATTGCCCGGTCGCCGTTTTTCGGCCGCAGCGACCGGATGGTCTTCGATGCGGCCCGCAACGAAGTGCTGGCCACAGCACCCGTGGACGGGCGCATCTATCGTTTCGACGCCACCACGCTTGAGCCGCGCGGGTATTATCGGACGGTGTTCGGGGCGCGGGGCCTGGCGCTCGATCCGGTCCGCAATCTGCTTTTGGTGTCGAGCTTCGTGACCAACAAGCTCGACATCATCGACATGGGCACGGGAAAATCCCTGCGCCGCTATTGGCTCGGCCCCTGGCTGCGCGACGTGCGGCTGACGGATGAACCGGGCGCTGCCTATGTCGGGTCGCGCTATGCGCTCTACCGGGTGCGCTATCTGGAGTGACCGCTGCCAAGGGGACGCTTGACGGCGTCGAGGCGTCGCAATTCCCCGTGCCGCCGGTGGTTCCGGCGGGTATGGCTGAACCTGACGGCCGCATCGTTCAGGGGAGGAACAGCCATGGGGTTCACATCGGACATCGAAATTGCCCGGGCGGCGCAGAAAAAGCCGATCTTCGACATCGGCGCCGGGCTGGGCATCCCGACCGAGGACCTGCTGCCCTATGGCCATGACAAGGCCAAGGTGTCGGCGCGGTTCATCGCCGGGCTGCAGGGGCGACCGAACGGCAAGCTCATCCTGGTGACGGCGATCACGCCCACCCCGGCGGGCGAAGGCAAGACCACGACCACGGTCGGTCTGGGCGACGGGCTGCAGGCCATCGGCAAGCGGGCGGCGGTCTGTATCCGCGAGGCGTCGCTCGGCCCCTGCTTCGGCATGAAAGGGGGTGCCGCCGGCGGCGGCTACGCGCAGGTGGTGCCGATGGAGGCGATCAACCTCCACTTCACCGGCGA
>JAGQRU010000269.1 GCA_020425105.1 Paracoccaceae bacterium | reverse complement strand
CTGCCCAGCTTGTTGTGGAAGGTCACATTGTCCAGCGCATCCAGCCACGCGCCCATGCCCGTCTTGGCCACGCGCAGATCGTTTTCCCAGAAGAATTTCGCGTCGGACAAGCGCGCCGACAGCACCTTCTGGTTGCCTGCCAGGATCGTCGCCCCGTCGTCGGCGGTGATCCGGTTGGCCACGGTGATGAAATGGGTGATCTTCCGGTCCTTGCCGTCGACGCCGCCCTGGCCCACGGAGAAAAACTTCTGATGCTCCCGCATGGAGGTCTGCAGCACCTCGGCAGGCAGCGCGCGGAAATCTTCGCCGATCTCGCCCATCAACACCACGGGCCATTCCACCAGCCCGGCGACTTCGGTCAACAGGCCCGGATCCTCAACCACCTCCAGCCCTTGGGCAAAGGCGGCATTGGTGGCGTCATGCCAGATATGGTCCGCGCGTTCCGCAGGGTCGAGGATCACCTTTGCCCGCTTCAGCTTTGCCGTGTAATCGTCAAAAGACGTGACGGAAAACGCATCCGGCGCCATGAACCGGTGGCCCCGCGTGGTGCCCCCCGCGGCGATGCCGTCGATGTCCAGCGGCACGACCTCTGCCCCGGCTTCATCATGCAGAACGCATAGGATCGAATGCAGCGGGCGCACCCAGCGAAGCTCTCCCGCGCCCCACCGCATCGATTTCGGCCAGGGGAAATTGCGGATCGCGGCCTCCAGCACCTCGGCCACGATCTCCGCCGCCGGGCGGCCTTCCTTCACGATGGTGGCGAAATAGACCTGCCCCTTCTTGTCGTCGCGCGGCTCCAGATCCGCACGGGCCACCCCGGCCGAACGGCAAAACCCTTCGATGGCTTTCTCAGGCGCATCGACCCGTGGGCCCTTGCGTTCCTCGCGCGTGGTCGGGCTTTCGGCGCTCAGCCCCTGCACGGTCAGCGCCAGACGGCGCGGCGTAGTGAAAGCCGCGGCCCCGGCATAGGTCAGCCCGGCCTCCACCAGCCCGTCGGTGATCAGCCGCTTCAGGTCCGCGCCGGCCTTGCCCTGCATCCGGGCGGGGATCTCTTCGGAAAAAAGCTCAATCAGCAGGTCGGGCATGGGAAGGTCCTAGAAACTCAGAAGGGTCTGAATCACGGCCGCGTTCGCCAGATCGACGAAAAAGGCAGAGACGAGGGGAAGGATGACAAAGGCGATGGGCGATGGGCCATAGCGCTTGGTCACGGCGTTCATATTGGCGATGGCGGTGGGGGTGGCGCCCAGTCCGAACCCGACAAATCCTGCGGCCAGCACAGCGGCGCGGTATTCCGCGCCCATCATCGGGAAAACCATCAGCAGCACGAACAGAACCGCCGCAACGGTCTGCAGGCCCATGGTCACCGCCATCAGGGCGCCCATGCCGGCCAGGGTCCAAAGCTGAAGCGACATCAGCGACATGGCCAGAAAAATCCCAAGCGAGAAATCCGACATCAGCGCCAGCGCGGGCGTGCGCGACACCTGCGCCCCCAGCGATGTGAGCCCCAGCAGGTTGCCGACCACGATCCCCATCAGCAGGCTGGGCACAAACAGCGGCAGTTTCAGCCCAAGCGAGCCGATGAAGGATCCGGCCAGATAGCCCAGAATGATCACCACATGCAGAACGAACATGACGCGCATCACATCCACATGAGTGATCTGCGCCACCCGCTCTTCCTGAAAAGGCATGCCCAACGCGGCGTCCTCATCCGGGCGTGCGGGGCTCAGCCCTTTGCGTTCGATCAGGTATTTGGCCAGCGGCCCGCCGATCACGGCCGCCAGCACCAGCCCGATCGTCGCCACGGCGATGCCCAGTTCCGCGGCTCCGGCGAACCCGGTCTGCGACGCGATCTGTGGCGACCATGCAATGGCCGTGCCATGACCGCCGATCAATGCCGCCGATCCCAGCAGCACCCCCAATTGCGCCGGCATGCCAAACGCCAGCGCGGCGGCGATACCGACGACGTTTTGCGCCACAATGAACAGCACCGTCAGCACCAGCAGCACCGCCAAGGGCTTGCCCCCCGCACGCAGATCCGAAAGCCGCGCGTTCAGGCCGATCCCGGCGAAGAACACGACCAGAAAATAGTCCCGCGCGTTCAGCTCGAAGGTGATGCTGCGGTCGAGAAACAGATAGATCGCCCAAGTGATCGCGGCAGCGACCAGACCGCCCGAGACCGGTTCGGGAATGTTGAAATCGCGCAGGATCGCGACCTTGCGGGTCACGACGACGCCGGTCAGAAACACCAGCAATCCCAGCGTCGTGGAGACGAAGGCGGGAATGATCAGAGGCGTCGGTTCCACGGCAGATCAATCCTTGAATTCAGAATTCAACTGATGCCACGCGAAGGCACGCCCGTCGTCGAAAACGGCGACAATCCGATCCACCCCATGCGCGATGTCCGCTTCGCCCAGAAACGCGATGGCGCGGCCGTCTTCCAGCGCCGCGCCGATGTCGCCCGCATCGAAACAGTCGAACCATCCCGGTGCGGTCAAGGGTTCGGCATCGTCATAGATGCGATAGGTCTCCGTCAGCATCGCCTGGCTGAGCGGCGTGGTGAAACAGGCCCGGAACCGGATGGGGGAACTGTTGGCGTCGATCGCGCCTAGCACAACGGCCGGAATCGATTCCGGCGCACCGCCCTGAACCGGTGTCAGCCGGATATCGACGGCATCGGCGGCGACCTCATCATAGTAATAATAGACCTGCAGATAATACAGGCTGATGCCTGCAATCAGGGCAATGGCCACAATCAGGCTCCCGATGATCTTGCCGCTCATGCCGCGCTCCGCATTGGCCGGCCGCCGGGGCGGCGGTCCGACTGCGCCCAAGCTGCTGGCTCATGACGAAGGAGCCCCGTGCGCCGGGCACCATCGCGCGGCCGATCGGTCATCGGCGACGGGCACAGATGGCAGCAGACAGGATCGTCAACGGGCTGAAAGCCCTGCCGCCGGGACCGGGATCGGGTGTGGCTCACGCAGCGTCCTCCGCCACGGCCCCGCCCGCTTCGGTCTGCACGAAGGCATCGGCGCAGAGCTTTGCCAGCGCCCGCACCCGCCCGATATAGGCCTGCCG
>JAGQRU010000268.1 GCA_020425105.1 Paracoccaceae bacterium | reverse complement strand
AATTGCGGATAAATCCGGTCGGTCAGCCCCAGCAGCCGTTCCGCGCACAGCAGGTAATGCACATCGGTCGCGGCCTTCCGGGTGAAGACCGGAAACCCGGTCAGCCCGTCCATCTGCGCGCGCTTGATCTCGCTGTCCCAATAGGCGCCCTTGACCAGCCGCACCATGATCCGGCGGTCCAGCCGCACCGCCAGCGCATGCAGCCAGTCGATCACCGCCGTGGCGCGTTTGCCATAGGCCTGCACCACCACCCCAAACCCGTCCCATCCGGCCAGATCCGGGCGCCGCAGCACCGCCTGGATCACGTCGAGCGACAGATCCAGCCGGTCGGCCTCTTCAGCGTCGATGTTGAACCCCATGCCCGCACGGCGCGCGCGGCCCGCCAGATCGGCCAGCCGCGGCACCAGTTCGGCCATGACCCGGTCGCGCTGGCTTTGTTCATATCGCGGGTGCAGGGCCGACAGCTTGACCGATATCCCCGGATTGCGCCGGATGTCGGTCCCGCTGCGGGCCTTCGCCAGGTGCGCGATGGCCCCGGCATAGGCGTCGAAATAATCCGCCGCATCCGCCGCCGTCAGCGCGGCCTCGCCCAGCATGTCATAGGAAAAGGTGTATCCCTTGGCGCGGGCGGCCCGGCCCCGGTCCAGCGCATCGGAGATCGTTTCCCCCAGCACGAATTGCTGGCCCATTTCGCGCATGGCCCGCTGCACCGCGACCCGGATCACCGGCTCGCCCAAACGGCGCACCATGGCCCGCAGCACCCCCGCCATCCCGGTGCCGTCGGTCAGCACCTTACCGGTCAGCATCAGCCCCCAGGTGGACGCGTTGACCAGCGACGAACTGGAATGCCCCAGATGCCGGCCCCATTCAGACGGCGCGATCTTGTCTTCGATCAGCGCATCGATGGTCGGCGCATCCGGCACCCGCAGCAGCGCTTCGGCCAGACACATCAGGGCGACGCCTTCGTCGGTGGACAGCCCGTATTCGGCCAGAAAGACCTCCATCATCCCCGGCGCGGCGTCCGACCGGATGCGGCGGACAAGCGCTGCGCCGTCAGTTGCCGCGCGCGCCCGGAAATCTGCGTCGAGCCTTGACCCCTGGCGCAGACCGGCCAGAAGCGCGTCTTCATCGGTCAGGGTCGCGCTGCGGATGCGGCGGCGCAGATCGTCCAGGTCGGTCATGGGGTTCTCTCAACTGATCTGAGGACAGCCTAGCATCTCTGGCGCCGCCGAACTTCCTGCATTTCTTGACCTGCCAGGATATTCGACTGATAATTGCCTATCTGGCAGCCCAAATCAGTATCAATATGGCCGATGAAAGCCCATTAGACGCCTTCGACCGCAAGATCCTTGCGGAACTGTCCCGCGACGGGCGGATGTCGGTGACGGAACTGGCGCGGCGGATCGGCCTGTCGAAAAGCCCCTGTCAGGTGCGGCTGCAAAGATTGCAGCGCGACGGGTTCATTCAGGGATTTCGCGCGGTGCTGGATCCGGCGCGGCTGGACCGCAATCACGTGGCCTTTGTCGAAGTCAAACTGACCGACACGACCGAACCCGCGCTGCGGGCTTTCAATGCCGCCGTGCGCGCCCTGCCTGAAGTCGAACAGTGCCACATGATCGCCGGGGCGTTCGACTATCTGCTGAAGATCCGCACCCGCGATATCGCCGGGTATCGGCGCGTGCTGGGCGAATGCATCTCCGCCCTGCCGCATGTGGGCAACACCTCGACCCATGTGTCGATGGAGGCGGTCAAGGACAGTGCTTTCTGAACCTTGCGTGCCCCTGCGGCCCGTTCCATGCTGCGCCGGGGAGGCGCCGGGATCATGCGTATCATCATTGCCGTCGCGGCGTTGGCCGCGGCAACGGGGTCGGCTCCGGCGGACCCGCGCTTCATCGACCGCGCGGCGGCCCTGCCCGGCCCGCCCCATGTCTATGGCGGCGGGTGGGAGCACTTCGTCGGCGGCGGGGCGGCCGTGTTCGACTGCAACGGGGACGGGCGCGCCGAATTTCTGCCCGCCGGCGGGGAAAACCCCAGCCCGCTGTTTCGCAATATCACCGCCGGTCCCGGGGCGCCCTTGCGCTTTGACCGGCCGGAGGTCCAACCGCTGAAGGGGGTGACGGGCGTCACCGGCGCCTATCCTCTGGACATGGACGGCGACGGCCTGCTGGACCTGTTCGTTCTACGCGTCGGGCCGAATATCGCTTTGCGCGGGCTGGGCGACTGCCGGTTCGAAGACGTCACGGCGGCGTGGGGCCTGCCGCAGGACGACCGCTGGACCACCGCCTTTTCCGCGACATGGGAACCGGGCGCGGGGCGCCCGACGCTCGCCATCGGCAATTACGTGGATCGCGCCGATCCCGACGGCCCGTTCGAGGCCTGCGACGACAATCACCTGCTGCGCCCCGCCGGGCAGGGATATGGCCCGGCCGTGCCGCTGGCACCGGGCTATTGCGCGCTGTCGGCGCTCTTTTCCGACTGGGCCAGGGACGGGCGGGCGGATCTGCGCCTGTCGAACGACCGGCACTATTATGTGCGCGGCGGCGCGGAGCAGATGTGGCGGCTCGACCCGCTGCGGCTGATGGGGGCGGATGACGGCTGGCGCGCGGTGTCGATCTGGGGCATGGGGATCGCCAGCCGGGACCTGAACGGCGATGCGCGGCCCGATGTGATGCTGACCTCGATGGGCGATCAGCTGCTGCAGCTGTCCGACGGCGCAACCGGGTTTCGCGATGCGCCCTACGATCAGGGGACCTATGCCACGCGGCCCTTTCAGGGGGATGACGGGCGGCCATCGACGGGCTGGCACGCGCAGTTCGGCGATGTGGACAACGACGGGCGCGCGGATCTGTTCATCGCCAAGGGCAATGTGGACCAGATGGGCGAAAACGCCATGCGCGACCCCAACAACCTGTTGATGCAGCAGCCCGACGGCCGGTTCCGGGAAACCGCCGCCAGCGCCGGGATCGCCACGCCGGACCGGGCGCGCGGCGCGGCGCTGAGCGATCTGGACGGCGACGGTCTGCTGGATCTGATTGTGGTCAACCGCCGGGCGCCGCTGGAGCTGTGGCAGAACATCACCCCCGATGCCGGTCATTGGCTGGCCGTCCTGCCGCGCCAGCCCGGGCCCAACGTCTTCGCGGTCGGAAGCTGGGTGGAGCTTCGGACGGCCGACGGCGTGCAAAGGCAGGAACTGACCGTGGGCGGCGGGCACGCGGGCGGTCAGGCCGGCCCGCTGCATTTCGGCCTTGGGTCCGCGGAAGGGGCGGAACTGCGGATCCTCTGGCCGGACGGCGCGGCAACGGACTGGCGGCCGGTCGCTGCCGATCAGGTGCTGGACCTGCGGCGCGGCGACTGACCGGCTATCGGTCGATGGGAAGCTCGCTCGGCACCGCGTCCGGGATGCCCAGCCGCCCCGACAGCGCGACGGGATCGCTCAGCATTGCCAGAAAGGCCAGCAGCATGTCGATTTGCGGGCCGCTCAGCTCCGGGCCGTCCGGCGCGGCGGCGGCGGTGATCGCGGCGGTCTCCGCCGCATCGTCCAGCACCCGCCAGTCCTGCGCCCCGGCAAGATCCGGCAGCACCGCCAGCGCCCGGTCATAGGACGCCAGCGCGTGGCCCGGTCGCTGATGAGCGGCCAGAAAGACCCGCAGATCGGCATAGGCGCCCGCATGCCCCCAGGGACCGGTCTGCATCACGTTGCGCAAGCTCGGGGTGCGAAACGCGAACCGGTCTTCCGCGCGCCCGGTGACCCGCATCCGGCCTTCGTCGCGGGCGTGGCGTTCGAACCGGGCGGCCTTGCCCGGCCCGATCTGCGGCTGGCCCATGGCGTGGAACCCATGATCGGTCTGCAGCGGTCCCGAATGGCAGGCGCTGCATCCCGCGGCGCCGTAAAACAGCGCCATCCCGTCGGCGGCAGCGCCCGTCAGCGCCGCCTGCCCGCGCAGATGGGCGTCGAACGGGCTTTGGTCGCTGCGCCATTCCAGCGCCATGAAGGCGGCAACCGCGTTTGAGATATCGGTGAAGGCAATCCCGCGCTCCGCCGTGTCGGGATAGGCGGCGGCGAAGGCATCTGCATAGCCCGGGATCGCCGCAACCCGCGCCGCGATCAGGTCCCACGCCCCGCCCGGCCCGGTGATCCGGCCCCGGCGCACTGCGGTGGAGATGTCGTTTTCGCTGTAATGCCCGGCCATTTCATCCTGGCTGAGCACCGGAAACATGGTCTGGGCGGACAGGATGCCGGAAAATCCGTCCTCCATGTCCTCCTCCAGCGGGGTGCGGAACCCGGCCTTGCGGCTGGGGTCGCGTTCGATCCGGCCATCGTGGAACAGCGCCCGCATCTCGCGCGCGCCCATGTTGAACAGGGCCGGTGCGTTGCGGGGGATGCGCTGTTCGGGCGGGTTCAGCGGATCGGGGCGCCGGTCGGGGCCCAGCCCGATACCGCCTTCGCCCAGCGACAGGCTGACGCCGTCACCGGTGGCAAAGCGCGGATGGTGGCAGGTCGCGCAGGAGATATTGCGGTTCCCCGACAGGATCGGGTCGTAAAACAGCCACCGGCCCAGATCGGCTTCGACGCGGGAAACCGGCAGATAATCGGCATCGGTCAGGGGCGCGGGTAGATCCGCCGCCCCGGCGGCGCCCGCCGCCAGGATCAGCGCCAGCGCCGCCTGAATGGTCCGCCGATATGTCATCCGCCCTGCCCCCGTTCCGGCAGCCTACACCAGGGCGTCGAACAATGCGCGGGTGTTCTCGCGCGTCATCGGCACAGGATTTCCACCCACCGACGGGTCCTTCAGCGCAGCCTCGGTGAGCGCGTCCAGATCCGGGGCGACGACACCCAGCTCGGTCAGGGTGCGGGGGATGTTCAGCCGCGCGTTCAGATCCGCCACAAAGGCGATAAAGCCGTCATAGCCGCCAGCGATGCCCAGATAGGCCGCCGCCCGGACAATCGCCTCTTCAGCTGCGGGGCGGTTGAATTTCAGCACCTCGACCATGCAAACGGCATTGGTGGTGCCGTGATGGGTGTGATGCACCGCGCCGATCGGGTGGCTGAGCGCATGGATCGCGCCCAGCCCCTTCTGAAACGCGGTGGCCCCCATCGCGGCCGCCGACATCAGATGCGCGCGCGCCTCCAGATCGCCGCCATCGGCATAGGCGCGCGGCAGATAGTCCTTGACCAGCCGCATCCCTTCCAGTGCGATCCCTTGGCTCATGGGGTGGTAATGGGGCGAGCAATAGGCCTCAAGGCAATGCGCGAAGGCATCCATGCCGGTTCCGGCGGTGATCGCGGGCGGCATGCCCACGGTCAGTTCCGGGTCGCAGATGACCTGAACCGGCAGCATCTTGGGGTGGAAGATGATCTTCTTTTCCGCGGTGTCTTCCTTGGTGATCACCCCGGCGCGGCCAACTTCGGATCCGGTGCCGGCGGTGGTGGGCA
>JAGQRU010000267.1 GCA_020425105.1 Paracoccaceae bacterium | reverse complement strand
CGACGGCCGCCACACCGGCACCGGCGGTGGCAACCACGTGGTGGTCGGCGGCGAAACCACGCTCGACAGCCCGTTCCTGCGCCGGCCCGACCTGCTGAGGTCGCTGATCCTGCACTGGCAGCGGCACCCGTCGCTCAGCTATCTGTTCTCGGGCATCTTCGTGGGCCCGACCAGCCAGGCGCCGCGGATCGACGAGGCCCGCCATGACAGCCTCTATGAACTGGAAATGGCGCTGGAACAGATCCCGCGCCCGGGCGAAGGTGCGGCGCCCATGCCGTGGCTCGTGGACCGGCTGCTGCGCAATTCGCTGATCGACGTAACGGGCAACACCCACCGGTCGGAAATCTGCATCGACAAGCTTTATTCCCCCGACGGGCCGACCGGCCGCCTGGGGCTGGTGGAATTCCGCGGGTTCGAAATGCCGCCCAATCCGCGCATGAGCCTTGCCCAGCAGGTGCTGATCCGCGCCCTGATCGCGCGGCTGTGGGAAAACCCGCTGGCCGGTCATCTGACCCGCTGGGGCACCACGCTGCACGACCGGTTCATGCTACCGCATTATGTGTGGGAAGACTTCCTTGAAGTGCTGAACGACCTGCGCGAATACGGGTTCGAAATGGACCCCGACTGGTTCAAGGCGCAGGCCGAATTCCGCTTCCCCTTCTGCGGGGAAACCACGGTCGACGGGGTCAATCTAGAACTTCGTCAGGCGATGGAGCCCTGGCATGTGATGGGCGAAACCGGCGCCATCGGCGGAACGGTGCGGTACACGGACAGTTCGGTGGAACGGATGCAGGCCAAGTTGACCGCCGCCGATCCCGACCGCTATCTGGTGACCTGCAACGGCCGGCGCCTGCCGATGAAACGCACCAACACCAACGGTGTGTCGGTGGGTGCGGTGCGTTTCAAGGCCTGGCAGCCGCCGCTGGCGCTGCACCCGGTCCTGCCGATCGACGCGCCCTTGACCTTCGACATCTACGACACCTGGACCGGGCGGGCTCTGGGCGGATGTACGTATCACGTGGCCCATCCGGGCGGGCGCAGCTATGACACCTTCCCGGTCAACGGCAACGAAGCCGAAGCCCGCCGCCTGTCGCGGTTCCAGCCGCACGGGCACACGCCGGGGCTCTACATCCCGCCCGCGGAAATTCCACACCCGGAATTCCCCCTGACGCTGGACCTGCGCAGGCGTCCGGGAGTGTAAGGTTTGGATGATACAGAGATCCTCCAGGACCGGGGGGCCGCGCAGTTGCTGCGCGATTACCGCCCGGCTTCGGGTGTATCGGACGAATTGCTGGCCCCCGACGGGTCGGTCCGGCCCGTATGGCGGAAGTTCGTCAATCACCTCGCCCGGCTCAGCCCGGACGAGGTGGAAGCGCGCTTTTCCCGCGGCGACCGCTATCTGCGCGATGCCGGGGTGTTCTATCGCAAATACGAAACCGCGGGCCCGGCGGAACGGGACTGGCCGCTGAGCCATATCCCGGTGATGATCCACGACGATGACTGGGCCGAGATTCGGACCGGTCTGATCCAGCGTGCCGAGCTGCTGGAAGACGTCGCGCGCGACCTTTACGGCGACAACAAGCTGGTGGCGGGCGGGTATCTTCCGCCGTCGCTGATTGCCCAGAACCCCGCCTGGCTGCGGCCGCTGGTGGGGACGAAACCGCTGGGCGGGCATTTCCTGAACTTCGTGGCCTTCGAAATCGGGCGCGGCCCGGACGGGCACTGGTGGGTTCTGGGGGACCGGACCGAGGCCCCGTCAGGCGCGGGCTTCGCGCTGGAAAACCGCGTGGCCAGTTCGCGCATCTTTCCCAATTTCTATGCCAAGACCGACGTGCATCGGCTGGCCGGGTTCTTCCGCGCCTTTCAGGCCGCGCTGGAGGCCGATCAGGATCCGCGCGACGGGCGGATCGCCATTCTGACCCCGGGGCCGCTGAACGACGTCTATTTCGAACACACCTATATCGCGCGCCATCTGGGCCTGCTTCTGGCGGAAGGCGAGGATCTGACCGTCCGCAAGGGCAAGGTCATGGTGCGCACGGTGGACGGGCTGAAGCCGGTCAGCGTGCTGTGGCGGCGGCTCGACGGGATCAGTTGCGATCCGATCGAGCTTGACCCCGAAAGCCGGCTGGGCACGCCCGGTCTGGTGGATGCGATCCGCCGCGGCGGGGTGCGGATGGTCAATGCGCTTGGCACCGGCATTCTGGAAACCCGGGCGCTGATGTCGTTCCTGCCGAAGATCTCTGAGGTGCTGAACGACGAACCGCTGGACCTGCCCAACATCGCTACATGGTGGTGCGGGCAAAGCCGCGAACGCGCCCATGTTCTGGAAAATGCCGACCGGATGATGATCGGATCGGCCTATTCGACCCGCCTGCCCTTCGACAGCGACGACCGCATGACGCTGGGCCGCACGCTGGAGGCCACTGGACGGGCACGCCTTGAACGGCTGCTGGTCGAAAAGGGGCGCGATCTGGTCGGACAGGAGGCGGTGACCCTGTCCACCACCCCGGTCTGGCACGAGGGCCGTCTGGTGCCCCGCCCCATGGTGCTGCGCGTCTTTCTGGCCCGGACCCCGTCGGGCTGGCAGACCATGCCCGGTGGATATGCCCGGATCGGATCGGGCCCCGACACTGCCGCGCTGGCGATGCAGGCCGGCGGCACCGTCGCCGATGTCTGGGTGGTGTCCGATCACCCGGTGTCGCGCAAGGGCATGGTGGGCCAGCGCCCATCTGAAACCCGGCGGCAGGACATCGACGCGCTGCCCAGCCGCGCCGCCGACAACCTGTTCTGGC
>JAGQRU010000028.1 GCA_020425105.1 Paracoccaceae bacterium | reverse complement strand
AAGTTCAAGATCGCCGTCACCGGCAGCCCCAACGACCGCGCGGTGGTGAAAGCCCATGACATCGGGTTGCGCATCGTGCGCAACGAGGCAGGCGAAACCGGCTTCGAAGTCATCGTCGGCGGCGGTCTCGGCCGCACCCCGATGATCGGCAAGGTCATCCGGGACTTCCTGCCGAAAGAAGACCTGCTGCCGTATTGCGAGGCAATCGTCGCCGTCTACAACCTGCTGGGCCGCCGCGATAACAAATACAAGGCACGGATCAAGATCACCGTGCACGAAAACGGGCTCGAAACGATCCGGGATCTGGTCGAAGCGCGCTTTGCCGAACTGCGGCCGCTGTTTTCCGGCGTCGATCAGGACCATCTGGCGGCAATCACTGCCCAGTTCGCGGCCCCCGCCTTCCGCAAGGAACCGACCACGGTGTTCGATGCGAAATATCACACCGACCCGGTGTTCCGGTCCTGGGCCGACACCAACCTGACGGATCATCGGGCCGACGGCTATGCCATCGTGACCATTTCGACCAAGGCCCATGGCCAGACGCCGGGCGATGCGACGTCCGACCAGATGCGCGTCATGGCCGATCTGGCGCGGAAATACGGTCACGACGAACTGCGCATCAGTCACGAACAGAACGTCATCCTGCCCCATGTGCACAAATCCGACCTTCCGGCGCTGCACGACGCGCTGCGCGCGGCCGGATTGGCCACGGCGAATGTTGGGCTTGCGTCGGACATCATCGCCTGCCCCGGGATGGACTATTGCGCGCTGGCGACCGCACGGTCGATCCCGGTTGCGCAACAGATCGCCACGCGCTTCGACGAACTGAAGCTGGAGCACGAGATCGGCGACCTGAAGATCAAGATTTCGGGCTGCATCAACGCCTGCGGGCATCACCATGTGGGCCATATCGGCATTCTGGGGCTCGACCGCGCCGGGGTGGAAAACTACCAGATCACCCTGGGCGGCGACGGCACCCAGACCGCCGCCATCGGCGAACGGACCGGGCCGGGCTTTGCCTATGACGAGATCGTGCCGGCCATCGAACGGCTGGTGCTGGCCTATCTGGATCTGCGGGAGGGGCCGGAGGAGACCTTCCTGCAGGCCTATCGCCGTGTGGGTATGGATCCGTTCAAGACCGCCCTGTACGGCGAGGCGCAAGGAGGCCGGGCCCGTGCCGCTTGAAGCTCCGCTCGCCCCGGTGGCGGAACGGGTTGCCCACCTGAACCGCCGCTACAAACACCACTCCGCCACGGCGGTGCTGGAACGTGCGCTGGCCGACCCGCAAGTGGGTCAGGTGGCGATGGTGTCCAGTTTCGGGGCGGAATCCGTCGCCCTTCTGCATCTGGTCGCGGTGATCGACCGGTCGACGCCGGTGTTGTTCATCGACACCCAGATGCTGTTTCCCGAAACGCTGGACTATCAGGCGGAGGTGGCTGAAAAGCTGGGGCTGACCGATCTGCGGATCGTGAAAGCCAAAGCGCTGGATCTGGCCTATGAAGATCGTGACGGCACCCTGAACCAGCGCGACACCGATGCGTGCTGCGATCTGCGCAAGACCCGGCCGCTGGAACGCGCCCTAAGCGGGTTCGATGCCTGGATCACCGGGCGCAAACGGTTTCAGTCCGGCACCCGCGCGGCGCTGGATTTCTTCGAAGCCGACGGCGAGACACGGATCAAGATCAACCCGCTGGCCCACTGGGCGCCGCAGGACGTGCAGGACTATATGGTCAACAACCGCCTGCCCCGGCATCCGCTGGTGGCGCGCGGCTATCCGTCGATCGGCTGCGCCCCCTGCACCAGCCCGGTCAAGCCCGGCGAAGACCCGCGCTCCGGGCGCTGGCGCGGTCAGGACAAGGAAGAATGCGGGATCCATATCGTGGACGGCAAGATCGTGCGCGGCCCGATGAAGGAAGGAAAAGTGGCATGAGTGTGATCGTCACCGATACCGGCTTTGCCGACGATACCTGGAGCGGCCCGTTCGTGGCGGCCAGCGACCTGACACAAGACGCGGATGGCGTGTCCGTGGATCTTTCCAGCGATGCGGACCCGGCGGTTCTGTCGGCGCATCTGGACCGGATCGCCCTGATCCGCGTGGATTTTCCCAGCTTCGCGGACGGGCGCGGGTTCAGCCTGGCCCGCCGGCTGCGGCAGGCGGGCTTTTCGGGACGCCTGCGCGCCAAAGGGCACGTATTGGCCGACCAGTATGCCATGGCGCGCCGCTCTGGCTTCGACGAGGTCGAAATCGACGATGCCCTGGCTCAACGCCAACCAGAAGACCAATGGGCGGCGCGGGCCGATTGGCGCGCCCACGACTATCAGTCGCGGCTGCGCGCCTGATCGCCCCTAGGAAACACATGCAAAACCGGTTATGGGAGAGCCGGGCAGAAATGCCTGGCCAATTGACGATGAATGAACGCACCAAAGTGACCGAAGCTACTCCGATCAAGACCCTGCCTGACGCACAGACCGTCACCGAGGTCCAGCATTACACCGACCGGCTTTTCCGCTTTCGCGTGACCCGGCCGCAGACCCTGCGCTTCCGGTCCGGCGAATTCGTCATGATCGGGCTGATGGGAGATCCGGACCCGAAAACCGGCCGTCAAAAGCCGCTGCTGCGCGCCTATTCCATCGCCTCGCCGTCCTGGGACGAGGAACTGGAGTTCTATTCGATCAAGGTGCAGGACGGCCCGCTGACCTCGAAGCTGCAGCACATCAAGGCGGGCGACCAGATCATCCTGCGTCCCAAACCCGTGGGCACGCTGGTCCATGACGCGCTTCTGCCGGGCAAACGGCTGTGGTTCTTCGCCACCGGCACCGGGATCGCGCCCTTCGCATCGCTGATCCGCGATCCGCAGACCTATGAGGATTACGACCAGATCATCCTGACCCATACCTGCCGCGAAGTGGCGGAACTGACCTATGGGCGCGAGCTGGTCGAAAGCCTGAAAACCGATGAGATGATGCAGGAACTGCTGGGCGACGGGCTGAACAAGCTGGTCTATTATCCGACCACCACCCGGGAAGAGAGCCCGAAGATGGGCCGCATCACCACGCTGCTGGAAGACGGCACCGTGTTCCGCGATCTGGGGATCGACGGCATTTCGCCGGAAACCGACCGCGCCATGGTCTGCGGCTCCATGGGCCTGAACCTGGACATCAAGCGCATTCTGGAAAGCCACGGGTTGCGCGAAGGCGCGAATTCCGAGCCGAAGGAATATGTTGTGGAAAAAGCGTTCGTCGGCTGATCCCGGATCAAACCCGAAAAAACAAGCCTCTGCAGGTCGTTGCAGGGGCTTTTTCATGTCAGCCTTCCTATTACGGTCGGCGGCGTGACACGCCCGGTGCCTGGGTGCCACGCAGCGGCCGAACCCGACCGCCTGCCCGCAGGCGCACACCGCAGATACCGGAATTCGCCCATCTAAAGCTGCCCAAGATTTCCGTCAAACCCCCTTGAATCGCCTTGCTTCATTAGGGATTGAGCCTTAGATTGCGACACCTGATTTCAGCTGATGAAGGAACATCAAGATAGCCCGCAGACCCCACAACGCCCCGCCGCAACGCGACACTGGTCCCCGTGTGAATGACCGGATCCGTTCCCCGGAAATCCGGCTGATTGGCGCAAACGGTGAAAATGTGGGCCTGACCACTCCCTCACGCGGGATGGAACTGGCCGAACGCGCGGGGCTGGATCTTGTCGAGATCTCTCCCAATGCCGTGCCGCCGGTGTGCAAGATCATGGATTTCGGAAAATTCAAATACGAAACCCAGAAGCGCGAAAGCGAGGCACGCAAGAAGCAGAAGGTGATCGAGGTCAAGGAAATTAAATTCCGCCCGAACACCGACACCCACGATTATGACGTGAAGATGCGCAGCGTCTTCAAGTTTCTGGAAAACGGCGACAAGGTGAAAGTCACCCTGCGCTTCCGTGGCCGGGAAATGGCGCACCAGAACCTGGGGCGCGAGCTTCTGGAACGGGTGGCTGAGGATGTGAAAGAGATCGGCAAGATCGAAAACATGCCGAAGATCGAAGGCCGCCAGATGGTCATGATGATCGGCCCGGCAGCCAAGTAAGCCCCACGCCAGAGCATTGCAAAGCCCGGGTCATCCGCCCGGGCTTTTTCATGCGTATTTTCATGCGTCCAGGCCGCCCTCATGGGCAATGAAGGCGGCAATATCCTCGACGCCCCGCCCCTCGCGCAGTGACGCCATGACAAAGGGCCGCGCGCCCCTTGCCGCCCGGGCATCGCTTTCCAGCAGCGGGACGGACACGCCCACATAAGGGGCAAGGTCGACCTTGTTGATCACCAGAAGGTCCGACCGGGTCAGGCCAGGCCCCTTCTTGCGTGGAATGTCCTGCCCGGCGGCGGTGTCGATCACATAGATCGTCAGATCCGCCAGTTCGGGGCTGAAGGTGGCGGCCAGATTGTCGCCGCCGCTTTCGATCAGAACCACATCCAGGTCCGGGAAGGCGTCCTGCAGATCCGCCAGCGCCGCCAGATTGATCGACGCATCTTCGCGGATCGCCGTATGCGGGCAACCACCGGTTTCGACGCCGCGGATGCGCGCCTCGGGCAGAACCTGCGCCCGAACCAGAAAATCCGCGTCCTCGCGCGTATAAATGTCGTTGGTGATGACCGCCGTCGAATAGCGCTGTGACAGCGCCTTGCACAATTGCGCGGTCAGCGTGGTTTTCCCCGCGCCCACCGGCCCGCCGATCCCCACCCGCAGGGGCCCGTTTCCTGCCATTGTCGCCTCCTCTCTTGTGGTCCGCTCAGGTCAGAAACAACCGCACGTCCTGCGTTTCATGGCAGAGCGCGTGCAGATCGGCCCGCAGCGCTGCGCTGGCCAGATCCTCTTCGCCTGCCTCTGCCGCGCCGATTGCCAGCTCTGCCAGAAGAGGCACCAGAGATGACAGAACCTGTTGCGCCTCAGTCTGGCCCAAAGGCACCGCGCGGGTTGCGATGGAAACGAGATTACCGGCGAACGCGTGCAGATAAAGGCCCAGAACTTCGGGCACCGGCAGATCCAGCGCCCGCGCCTTCACACCCACCGCGACCGGCAGCGGCAAATCCGAACTATCGCGGCCATCCAGTGCATTGGCGGCGCGCAGAAAGGCGCGGCCCTGGGCGCGCGTTTCCTGCCAGCGTTCCCGCCCGGCACATAGCGCGCAGGCCAGATCGCCCAGCCGCCCGGCATCGCCACCGCGCAGACACAGCCCCAGCAGCACCGCATCGTTCCAGCCGGATCCGAAGCGCAGAATGCCGTCCAGCCAAACGCCAAAATCCTCGGCGCTGCGGATGTCACCGCAACCAATCGCGTATTCCATCCCATGTGAATAGGCATAGCCCCCAACCGGAAAGGCGGGCGACAACCACTGCGCCAGCCGGATCCGCGCCGCGGTCGGGTCAGTCATGCGAATGGCCGTGCGCTCCGTGATCATGGCCAAAGGTGCGCCCGTGACCGTAAGCGCCGCCTTCGGGGGTGAAGGGCGCGTCGATCTCAAGCAGCACGGCGCCCAACCGGCGCAGCATATCGGCCATCACATGATCATGCCGGATCCGTAGCGCGTCGGCGCGTATTTCGCACGGGGCATGCCGGTTTCCGATATGCCAGGCCAGCCGGGGCAGATCCCCGCGCACTTCCAGCAGCGGTTCGGGCGCGGCAACGACCTGCACATGATCGCCTGTGGACAGAACCAGAACCGCACCGGCCTGCAATTCGGTCGCCTTGGGGAAATCGGCCAGAAATTCCAGACCGCTGGCCGCGCGCAGCCGTTTTCGGCGCAGCAGCCGGTCTTCGTGCGTCAGCGCAATCCGGTCATCGGCATGCCCATGGTCATGCAGGGCGACGATGCGGGGCAATGGGGGCGTCTGATCCGAGGTCATGCGGGCAACCTGACCGCTCTGCCCCGGCGCTGCAAGCCTTCGCGTGGATCAGAGCGAAATGATCCGCACGGAACTGCCCTTTGCCGACAGCGCGATCTTTTCATCGCACAATCGCATGGCATCCTTGCCAAAGACCTCATTCCGCCAGCCGCTCAACGCCGGCAGATCCCGTTCACCGGCGGCAATAAGATCCAGATCCGCGGCCGAGGCGATCATCTTCTGGGCCACGCCCGCATCTTCGGATTTCGCCTTCAGCAACACCCGCAGCAGATCCGCCAGGGCCGGGTTGACGATCAACTTGTCGCGCGACTTGTCTGGCTTCGGAATGTCTTCGGGCGCCATGGTCAGCCCGCGGCTGACCGCCGCCAGAATGCCATCGGCAATGGGTCCCTTGCGCGCGTCGCGCAACAGCAGGCGCAGCTTCGACAGATCCGCCACCGATCCTGGCTTGGCCGACGCCAGTTCCAGCAGCGCGTCGTCCTTATAAACACGATTGCGCGGCACATTCTGCGTCTGCGCATACTGTTCGCGAAACTCGGCCAATGTCTTGACCATCGCCATGAACCGCCCCGAACTGGTGCGCGTCTTGATCCGCTGCCACGCCTCGCCCGGCACGACCTCATAGGTCGAGGGCTGGGTCAGGATGGACAGTTCCTCATCCACCCAAGCTTCACGCCCGTTGGCCTTCAATTTGGCCGACAGGTCTTCATAGATCAGCCGCAGATGGGTCACATCCGCCAGGGCATAGGTCTTTTGCGCATCGCTCAGCGGGCGGCGCGACCAGTCGGTGAAGCGTGAGGATTTATCGAGCGGCTTCTTGACGATCTTCTTGACCAGGGTCTCATACCCGGCCTGTTCGCCGAAGCCGCAGACCATCGCGGCCACCTGCGTGTCGAACAGAGGCTGCGGGAACACCTTGCCATCGAACCAGAAAATTTCCAGATCCTGCCGCGCGGCGTGAAATACCTTCACCACCGACGTGTCGCGGAACAGGTCGTAAAGCGGCGCCAGCGACAGCCCCTTGGACAGCGGATCGACCAGAACGGCGTTTTCATCGCCTTCGCCGGGATAGGCCATCTGCACGAGACAAAGCTGCGAGTAATAGGTCCGTTCGCGCAGGAATTCCGTGTCGATGGTCACATACGGGTGACGTGCGGCTTCGGCGCAGAAATCCGCGAGCTCTTGCGTGGTCGTAAGTGTCTTCATGTCGCTGTTACATTTCGCTCTGGAAAGGCGAGCATAAGGGCCCGCATCTTGTTGGCAATGCGTCACCGCATCTTCGGCCGCACATCGCCGTGTCAGGGCAGAAAAATCGGGCTTCGATCCCCCTGCGCGAAGCGGCGCAACACGGCAGGGTAGAGTTGATGTTCCAGCGGCAGCACCCGCGCGGCCAGACTGTCCGGCGTGTCGTCGGGCACAATGGACAAACGGGCCTGCCCCAGAATCGGCCCGTCATCCAATTCGGGCGTCACCTCATGCACCGTACAGCCATGCTCGGCATCCCCCGCCGCGATGGCCCGCGCGTGTGTATGAAGTCCACGGTATTTGGGCAACAGCGACGGATGAATGTTCAGCATCCTGCCGGTCCAATGACTGACAAAACCGGCGGTCAGGACGCGCATGAACCCTGCCAGACAAATCAGATCGGCGCCGGACCGGTCGAGCGCAGCCTGCAACTCCACCTCGAACGCGGCGCGGTCATTGCCAAACCGTGTGTGATCCACCACGGCGGTGTCGATCCCCATGGCCGCGGCCTTGGCCAGCCCGCCCGCGCCGGGCCGGTTGGACAGCACCAGAACCGGCTGCGCCGGGTGGTCGCCCTGCATGGACTGCGCCAGCGCCACCATATTGGACCCGCCCCCTGAAATCAGGATGGCAACCTTCCGCGTCACGCCAGCGACCCTGTGTAGGCAATGCCGGCGCCCGGCGTCACCGTGCCGATGCGATAGACGGTTTCCCCAGCCTGCCCCAGCACGTCGGCCAGATTGTCGGCCTGATCGGCAGCGGCAACGACCACCATGCCGATGCCGGCGTTGAACGTCTTCAGGATCTCCGCCGTTTCCATGCGCCCTTCGGCAGCCAGCCAGGCAAAGACCGGCGGCAGCGGCCACGCGGACAGATCGATCTCGGCGCCCAACCCATCGGGCAGCACGCGCGGCAGATTCTCGGTTAGCCCGCCGCCGGTGATATGGGCCAGCGCATGCACACCGCCGCAATGGATCGCCGCGAGCGCGGGTTGCACGTAAAGCCGCGTTGGCGCCAGCAGCGCCTGCCCCAATCGCAGCGCCGGGTCGAAGGGCGCCGGATCGTCCCAAGCCAGTTCGGCCCGCTCGACGATGGCACGCACCAGCGAATAGCCGTTGGAGTGGACCCCGTTCGATCCCAAGCCCAGCAGCACGTCTCCCTCCGCGACGCCAGAGGGCAGGCTTTGGCCCCGTTCCATCGCGCCGACCGCAAAACCGGCCAGATCGAAGTCGCCCGGCGCATACATCCCGGGCATTTCGGCGGTCTCGCCCCCGATCAGCGCGCAGCCCGAGCCGCGGCAGCCTTCGGCAATGCCTTCGATGATCTCGGCCGCCGCGTCGGTCTTCAGCTTGCCGGAGGCAAAGTAATCGAGGAAGAACAGCGGCTCCGCCCCCTGACAGACCAGATCGTTCACGCACATGGCCACCAGATCGATGCCGATGCTGTCCAGAACCCCGGTGTCGATGGCGATGCGCAGCTTGGTGCCCACCCCGTCGGTCGCCGCCACAAGAACCGGATCGTGATACCCTGCTGCTTTCAGGTCGAAAAGCGCGCCGAACCCGCCCAGCCCCGCCATCACGCCGGGCCGGTCGGTGGATTTCGCGGCCGGCTTGATGCGTTCGACAAGAGCATTGCCGGCGTCGATATCGACGCCCGCCTGAGCATATGTCATTGCGTCCTTGCCTGCCGTCATGTCGGGATCCTCACATGGGGGGAAAACTGGCGTGGCCCTACCGCAAAGGAACGGAAAAGAAAAGCGCCCAACCCCCATTTCCCGCCGCTTGACGCCTGCGGGTGTTCTGGTACGGATACGCTCCACAGGGGGCCTGTAGCTCAATTGGTTAGAGCAGAGCGCTCATAACGCTTTGGTTGCGGGTTCAAGTCCTGCCGGGCCTACCACCCCCACCTGAGAAGGCCCGGGCATCCGGCCCGAAGGCAGGTTGCGATTTCCGCGAAACCGGTCAAAACCGAGACGTCGAAAGGATGTTCCCGATGCTGGCCGATCTTGCGCTTCTGCCTGACACGATGCCCGCTGCCGCAGCCTGGCTTTTGCTGGGGGCCAGCTTCCTGACATCTTTGATGACCGTCACTTTCGGGATCGGAGGCGGGGCGCTGCTGCTTGGGATCCTGGCGGGCGTGCTGCCGCCATCGGCACTGATCCCGGTCCACGGCGTCGTGCAGCTTGGATCGAATGCCACCCGCGCCGTCATGTTTCGCCGTCACATCGCGCGGGCTCCGGCGCGATCGTTTCTGGTCGGCGCCGCAGTCGGCGCGGTTCTGGGCGGCATGGTGGCGGTCGAGCTTCCGGCGGGACTTCTGCAGGCCATCGTCGGCGTGTTTCTGATCTGGACCGTTCTTGCGACCCCGCCGCGCTGGCTGCGCGAACGGGCATGGGTGACCGGCGCGGTATCGTCCTTTCTGACCATGTTCGTCGGCGCGACGGGTCCCTTCGTGGCGACCTATGTCAAGGCGCTGTCATTGGACCGCAATGCGCATACCGGCACCCATGCGGCGCTGATGACCGCGCAGCACCTGCTGAAGATCGCCGTCTTCGGCATCATGGGGTTTTCCTTCGGCCCGTGGCTACCGCTGACCATTGGCATGATCCTAAGCGGCATGGCGGGCACGTTTCTGGGGCGCGTGGTTCTGGGCCGCATGTCGGATCACGGGTTTCACCGGATCCTGAACGTGGTTCTGATCCTGATTGCGCTGCGCCTGATCTGGAAAGGTCTCGCGGCGGGATGACGCCCGCCGCAACGCCCGGTGCGGTTATTCCTTCCACAGCCAGAGCATATCGACCGGATGCATCTTCGGTCCCGCGTCTTCCGCAATCAGCAGCCCGCCCTTGAACGCCAGAACGTTGTCGGGATTGGCAATCCCGTCCGGGTCGCAACCCGCCTCGGTCGCCTGCCCCATGATCGCGGGATCGAGCCGGATCAGGTTATAGTCCGCGTCCAGCGTTCCGCGATAGACACCGCCGCAGGGCTCGGGCTGCAGGGCGATCACGCCGCCATCCGCCTCGTCACGCGCACCGGTGTCCCAAGGCGCATGCCCCCAACCTGCGTCCATCGAAATCGCCACTTCGGACATCACCAGAAACACCTGCGAGCCGTCGGTGGTCACGCCTTCCATCTTGTTCCACTCGTATGTGGCCCCCAATGCAGCCGCGGCCTTGCGGCTTTCCAGAAAGGCCGGGCGGTCGTCGGGATAGCTGCCCTGCACCCCGTCCCCGTTCAGATCCGCGCCGGCTTTGCCTTCGGCCCAGTTCCAGACATCCTGATCCGAGATATAGCTGGACTGCCCTTCGACATAGGCATCCGGGCCGATCCCTTCATAGGCGTCGATCCAGCCGGCGACGGTCGCGTCATCTCCGTGCGCCAGCGGGATCCATTCAATTGCAAAGCCGGTGCTGTGCGCATCGCTGCCCGCGTCCTGGGTCGCCTTGGCGGCATAAAGCGTCCCGCTGCTCATATCCTCCGCCCGGTCGGCGACGAATTTGAAGAACACCCCGCCGGAATTCGAATTGTACTTCGCATCGGTGTATTTCGGGCTGTCGTCGTCGGACATATACACCGTCCGCCCGTCCGGCATGATCGCGCCGTTTTCATGGCTGAACCGGCCCATCGCATAGTGGCGCACGAGCGTCGGATCCTCGGCTGCCGGATCGTGCATTTCGATCATATAGCCATAGCGATAGGGGTTGGAGATCTTGCCCAGATGCCGATCCATCAGTTTGGGCATGTGATAGGTCACATCGTTGCCGCCTTCGAAACCGGCCCGTTCATCGTCGTCGTGATTGTCCGGGTGGTTCCACAGCGCGGTGTTGTAGAAATAGTATTCCTCGGCCAGCATTTCGCTGCCCCAGGCGGTCGAGACGCCATAGCACAGCACCCAGGCCCCTTCGATCGACGACAGATCCAGCGATTTCGACTGGGCCGGATCCGTGGTCCAGCGGCCGTCCTGCCGGACCAGCTTCAGCCGTGAAATGGTCGACACCGCCTTGCGGCTGGCACCTTCGAAGGCGGTAAAAAGATAGGCCTCATCATCGGAAATCGGCACGAAGGCGTTATAGTCGACATCGTTCGACATGAACATCAGCGCGCCCGCGGCGTCATAGACCCCGCCCAGAACCGTGCCGTCGCCCAGCGACTGGCCCGAGGTTCCAAGGATCACATAATCGCCCGCCGCATGGACCTGCCCGCGCGCATCTTCGCCCGGCACGGCGATGCTGCCTCCGGAATAGGCGTTGAAATCGGTGCCGGCCACATAGCCGATGACCGCCGCAGGGCTGCCGTCGCCGGTTTCGCCCGCCCCATCGGGGTGCTGTGCGTTGAAGAACAATTCACCTGCCGCGTTGACCAGAATGCCGGTGACTTCCGCCTTGTAGGGCACGGTCGCGATACGGGTCAGATCGCCGGCCATCGCCGGCGTGCAAAGGGCGCTGGACAGCGCCAGCGATGCCATCAGGGATATGCGGGGCATGACAAGATCTCCGTTCTGTTGGAAACGCCCGGACTCCGCCAGGCTGTTGATCAAGCTTGCCCGACCCGCACCCGCGATGACAACTGCTTTCCCGCCCAGCGGAAAACACAAAAAAAAACGCCCCTTTCGGGGCGCTTTTCCGGTGTTGGGCCGTCGGGCGATGTCAGGCCCCAGGCGATGGATCAGCCGCCAAAATCGTCCAGCATGATGTCTTCACGATCCACGCCCAGATCCAGCAGCATATTGATGACCGACTGGTTCATGATGGGCGGGCCGCACATGTAGTATTCGCAATCTTCCGGTGCCGGATGGTTCTTCAGGTATTCTTCAAATAGCACGTTGTGGATGAAGCCCTTGTAACCGGTCCAGTTGTCTTCCGGCATCGCGTCCGACAGGGCGACATGCCAGGTGAAGTTCTCGTTCTCGGCCTGCAGCATGTCGAAATCTTCCACATAGAACATTTCGCGCTTCGACCGGGCCCCGTACCAGAAGGTCATCTTCCGCTTCGAGTGCAGCCGCCGCAGCTGATCGAAGATATGGCTGCGCATGGGCGCCATACCTGCCCCGCCGCCGACAAAGATCATCTCCTTCTCGGTGTCGCGGGCAAAGAATTCACCGAACGGGCCCGAGATTGTGACCTCGTCGCCGGGTTTCAGGTTGAAGATATACGACGACATCTTACCGGCGGGGATGCCGGTGGATCCCGGCGGCGGCGATGCGATACGGACGTTCAGCATCACGATGCCCTTTTCGTCCGGATAGTTCGCCATCGAATAGGCGCGCTCGACCGTTTCCGTGACCTTGGAATTCACATCCCAGATTTTGAACCGGTCCCAGTCCTCATGGTATTCTTCGGCAATGTCGAATTGCTTGTAGGACAGATCATAGGGCGGGCATTCGATCTGGATATAGCCGCCGGCGCGGAACTTCACGTCTTCGCCTGCGGGCAGTTCCAGCACCAGTTCCTTGATGAAGGTCGCCACGTTGTTGTTCGACCGCACCTTGCAGCGCCATTTCTTGACCCCGAAGACTTCTTCCGGGACCTCGATCTCCATGTCCTGCTTCACCGCGACCTGACAGGACAGACGGTCGCCGCAGGCGGCCTCGCGCTTGGTGATATGGCTTTCCTCGGTCGGCAGGATCGACCCGCCGCCCGAATGCACTTTCACCCTGCACTGGGCGCAGGTCCCGCCGCCGCCGCAGGCCGACGGAACGAACAGTTTCTGTTCGGCCAGGGTCTGAAGCAGCTTGCCCCCCGCCGGAACAGCGATTGTCTTTTCGCCGTTGATGGTGATGTTGACGCTGCCGCTCGACACCAGTTTGGACCGGGCGAACAGGATCATGCTGACCAGCGCGATCACGATCAGGGTGAACAGGAAGACGCCGAGCGTAAAAGTTTCCATCTGCGCCGCTCCTTACAGTTTGACGCCCGAAAAGGACATGAAGCCCATGGCCATCAGACCCGCAGTGATGAAGGTGATGCCAAGGCCCTGCAGCCCGTCCGGGATGTCGGAATATTTCAGCTTTTCGCGCACCCCCGCCATGGCGGTAATGGCCAGAGCCCAGCCGATACCGGACGAGATGCCATAGGTAGTCGCTTCGGCAAAGTTGTAATCCCGTTCCACCATGAACAGCGATCCGCCCAGAATGGCACAGTTCACCGTGATCAGCGGCA
>JAGQRU010000266.1 GCA_020425105.1 Paracoccaceae bacterium | reverse complement strand
GTGGCCAGCGGCAGCCTGCCGCCGGGCTTTCCGATGACCGAGATCGACGGAAAGCACTATATGGACGGCGGCATCTTCTCAAACACACCGCTGCCGCAACTGGTGGACATGCTCGACGACGCGCAACTCGACAGCCTGCCGATCTTTGTGATCGATCTGTTCCCGGTGGATGACGCGGTGCCGACGACGATCCTTGAAACCCAGAACCGGGTGAAGGAAATCACCTATGAGAACCGGATCGAAGCCCGGTTTGGCGGTCACGAAGGGCTGGTCGAACACGGGCGCATGGTGCGTGAGATGGCCGATGCCGTGCGCGCCAATCCGGCGCTGAAAGGCAATGCCGCCGCCGCGACCTTCCTGCGCCAGCGCGCCTATTGCAATGTCAACGTGATCGACGCCCCCCACGCCCCGGGAAGCGGTGACCACGACTTTTCCTATGACGGGGTCATGGGACGGCACGCGATGGGCCGCGCCGCAGCCGAGCTGTGGCTGAAGGCCAACATGCCCGAAAAGGTCAAGAACGCCGCGTAACCACCTGATCTTGCGGGACGAAGCAGCCCGTCCCGCCAGACAGGCCGGCGAAAACCGCGTCGCGTGACGCCACGCCGCGCTTGGTTCTCGCCGGCCGAGCGGCCATAGAGATCGCAGCCGGGCAACGCGGGTGATCCGATCCGTCCGGATGCGTTTTCCGGCCGCGAGGATCCCGCCATGACCACCGCAGGCGCATCGCTGCGACATGTGTTGATCCTGTGGCTGGCCGGGCTGGGCGCCGCGGCGCAATTCGCCAAGGTGTCCGTCTTCTTCCCTGAATTGCAGGCGCTCTACCCGGGGACCGGCGCGTGGCTGGGATTTCTGGTGTCGCTGATCAGCCTGATCGGGATCGCTTTCGGCCTGCTGGCCGGAATGATCGTGGCCCGCAGCGGCGCGCAGCGTCTGCTGGTGCCGGCGCTGCTGTTCGGCGCCGCGATTTCGCTGTTTCAGGCGGGTTTGCCCAGTCTTCCGGTCATGCTGCTGTCGCGGGTTTTCGAGGGCCTGTCGCATCTGGTGATCGTGGTCGCCGCGCCAACCCTGATTGCCGAACGCGCCCTGCCACAGCACCGCCCCTATGCCATGACGCTCTGGAGCAGCTTTTTCGGTGTCACCTTCGCCGCGATGGTCTGGGCCGGTCAGCCGCTGGTGGCGCGGCACGGGCTGGCGGCGATGTTTCTGGCCCATGGGGCTTATATGGTGGTCATGGCGGGCGCGGTCTGGGCAGGCGTTGCCCGGGATCGGGGCACGGGTCCCGGATTGGGCGGCGTTCCGCCCGTGGCCGAGATCTGGCGCCAGCATGTGCGGGTCTACCGCTCACCTTACGAAGCCGCGCCGGGCCTGGGCTGGCTGTGCTATACGCTGACCTTCGTGGCACTGATGACGGTGCTGCCCGAGTTTCTGGACCCGCAGGTGCGCACCTCGCTGATCGGGCTGCTGCCGCTGGCCAGCATCGCGTCAGCGTTGCTTCTGGGGGTCGTGCTGATACGCCACGTCGGCGGCGTCACGTCGATCCTGATCGGCTTCGCCCTGTCTGCGCTGTTCCTGCTGGCGCAACTGGCCGCCCCCGGCGCGCCGCTGTTGTGTCTGGGGCTTTTCGCGGCGCTCGGCATCGTTCAAAGCGCCAGTTTCGCCGCCATCCCCGAACTGAACCCAACCACCACCGCGCGGGCCCATGCCACCGGCGCCATCGCGCAGATGGGCAATCTGGGCAACACGCTGGGCACGCCGGTCCTGCTGGTGCTGACAGGCGCGCTCGGGTTCAGCGGGCTGATCCTGTTTGGCATCACCGCCTATGGGCTGGGCATCGCGGTCCACCTGGCCGCCGCGCGGAAGCGGCGCGCGCTTCAGGCCGGGGCATCGCCGTTGCGGGACTGAGCGTCCCACAACTGGGCATAGCGCCCGCCGCGCGCCAGCAAATCCGCATGGGTGCCCTGTTCCGCCACCTGCCCGGCCTCAAGCACCAGGATCTGATCGGCATCGACCACTGTGGACAGACGGTGCGCGATGGTGATCACGGTCCGGCCACGGCTCATGGCGCGCAGGCTGTCCTGAATGTCGCGTTCCGTGGCCGTGTCGAGCGCACTGGTCGCTTCGTCCAGAACCACGATCGGCGGATTCTTCAACAGCGTCCGGGCGATGCCCACGCGCTGTTTTTCCCCGCCCGACAGCTTCAACCCCCGTTCGCCCACCTGCGTGTCATAGCCCTGCGGCAGATCGGCGATGAAATCGTGCAGCCGCGCGGCGCGGGCGGCGTCTTCGACCTCGGCCCGGGGCGCGTCCGACCGGCCATAGGCGATGTTGTAATAGAGCGTATCGTTGAACAGGACCGTGTCCTGCGGCACGATGCCGACCGAATGGTGCAGACTGTCCTGGGTCACCCGGCGCAGGTCCTGACCGTCTATGCGGATAGCGCCGCCCGACACATCGTAAAACCGGAACAGCAGCCGCCCGATGGTCGATTTCCCCGCCCCGGACGGGCCGACAATGGCCACGGTCTGCCCCGGTTCGGCCGCGAAGCTGACACCTTTCAGGATCGGGCGGTCCGGATCGTACCCGAAGGCCACGGCATCGAAGGTCACGCGCCCCTCGGACACACGCAGCGCGGGCGCCCCGGGCCGGTCCTGGATTTCCGGCGGCTGATCGAGCAGGTCGAACATTTCCGCCATATCCACAAGGCTCTGCCGGATTTCACGATAGACCATCCCCAGCATGTTCAGGGGCATGGTGATCTGGATC
>JAGQRU010000265.1 GCA_020425105.1 Paracoccaceae bacterium | reverse complement strand
TGACCGACCGGATTTATCCGCAATTCGCCACCCATAATGCCCATAGCGTTGCCGCCATTCTGGCAATGGGGGCCGATCCCGCGCGCTTTGAGTTTCAGCGGCTGCATGGCATGGGGGCGGCGCTGCATGACATGGTTCTGGCCGACGCGGGCACGGCGTGCCGCATCTATGCGCCGGTCGGGGCGCATCGGGATCTGCTGGCCTATCTGGTGCGGCGCTTGCTGGAAAACGGCGCCAACAGTTCCTTCGTCAATCAGATCGTGGATGACACCGTGCCCGCCGAAACCGTGGCCGCAGATCCCTTCGCGGCGCTGGACCGCGCGGGCCCGAATAGCGCGGTGCGCCATCCGGCCGGGCTTTTCGCGCCGGAGCGGCCGAATTCGACCGGCTTCAACCTGCGCGACCCTGAAGATCTGGTGCAGATCGACGCCGCCCGCGCGCCTTTCCGCACCCATCGCTGGCAGGCCGCGCCCCTTCTGGCGGTAGATTCGGGCGCGGGACCGGTGCACGAGGTGCGCAACCCCGCCGATCCCGCCGATCTGGTCGGTCATCTGTGCGATGCGACGGCTGCCGAAGCCGATGCGGCCTTGGCCGCCGCCGCGCCATGGTCCGCTCCCGCGACCGCCCGGGCCGAGGTGCTGAACCGCGCGGCGGATCTGATGGAAGCGCGATTTGGCGAGGTCTTTGCCTTGGTTGCGCGCGAAGCGGGCAAGACGCTGCCCGATGCGGTGGCAGAACTGCGCGAAGCGGTCGATTTCCTGCGCTATTACGCGGCGCGGGCGCAGGACCTGACCCAGCCCGCCCGGGGGGTCATCACCTGTATCTCTCCGTGGAACTTCCCGCTGGCGATCTTCACCGGGCAGGTCGCGGCGGCCCTTGCCGCGGGCAACGCGGTTCTGGCCAAACCGGCAGAGACCACCGGCCTGACCGCCGCTTTCGCCGTAACCTGCCTGCTGGAGGCCGGGGTGCCGCGCCCCGCGCTGCAATTCCTGCCGGGGCCGGGGGCGCAGATGGGCGCGCAACTGACGGGGGATGCGCGGGTGGCCGGGGTGTGTTTCACTGGATCGACCGCGACCGCGCAGGCCATCAACCGGACCATGGCCGCGCATCTGGATCCGCGCGCGCCGCTGGTGGCCGAAACCGGCGGCCTGAACGCGATGATCGTGGACAGCACCGCGCTGCCGGAACAGGCGGTCCGCGATATTCTGGCCTCGGCCTTTCAATCCGCGGGCCAGCGCTGTTCGGCCCTGCGCTGTCTCTATCTGCAGGACGATATCGCCGAGCCGGTTCTTGAAATGCTCTTCGGTGCCATGGACGAGCTGAGCCCGGGCGACCCCTGGGATCTGGCCACCGATCTGGGGCCGGTGATTTCCGCGCAGGCCCGGGACGGCATTCTGGCGCATGTGGACCGCGCCGCGCGCGAGGGCCGGGTGCTGAAACGCGGCGTGGCGCTCGCCACCGGGCATTTCGTGGCGCCCACGGTGATCGAGGTATCCGGGATCGCCGCAATCGGGGCCGAGGTGTTCGGCCCGATCCTGCACGTGGCCCGCTTCGCCGCCGAAGACCTGCACCGGGTGATCGATGACATCAATGCCACCGGTTTCGGGCTGACCTTCGGGCTGCACAGCCGGATGGATTCGCGGGTGGCTGAGCTGACCGCGCGCCTTCAGGTGGGCAATATCTATGTGAACCGCAACCAGATCGGCGCCATTGTCGGGTCCCAGCCCTTCGGCGGCGAAGGCCTGTCGGGCACCGGGCCCAAGGCCGGCGGCCCGTCCTATGTGGCCCGCTTCACCCGGCCCGATGCGCACCCTGCCGCCACTGCGGAGGGGTCTGAGGCGGATCCCGCACAGGTGGCGCGGATCCTGGCGGGGCTGCGCGGGCAGGGGCAGCGGCGGCTGACCACGATTAGCCTGCCCGGGCCGACGGGGGAATCCAATCGTCTCAGCACCCTTGGCCGCGGCGTGGTGCTGTGTCTTGGCCCGACCGTCGAGGCCGCGCAGGCCCAGGCCGAAACCGTGCGCGCCCAGGGCGCCGTGCCGGTGGTGGTGGCGCCGGGCGCGACCGGCGCCGGCGCGGTGTCGGGCAGGCTTGCGCGCACGGCCCTGCAGGATCTTGAGGGCTTCGCGGCGGTGGCCTTGTGGTCCGACGACGCGGATCTGGCCAGCACGCGCCGCGCGCTTGCGGCGCGTCCGGGGGCGCTGGTGCCGCTTCTGGCCGAGTCAGATCTGGCCGAACGGTGCCGCATCGAACGCCATGTCTGCGTCGATACCACCGCGGCGGGGGGGAATGCGGCGCTGCTTGCCGCGGCAGACGACGCATAGATGAAGTATAGATTCGGTGCCCAAGTTTGCGGCACCGGCGGCGCCCAGGGCAAATGCACGGGCCCCCGCCCCCCGCTGGGCGCCCAGTTTCACCAATCCGTCATGGAAACGCCAAAAATTCGTCGGAAACCGCCGTTAGCCCCCGCCCGAGGGTAATGGGGGTGCTGCGTGCTGCACATCGAAGGACTGACGAAACGGTTTGGAAAAAACGCGGCGGTGGAGTCTGTCACGCTGCAATTTCCAAAACCGGCGATGATCGGAGTTATCGGCCGCTCTGGCGCCGGAAAATCCACTCTGCTGCGGATGATCAACCGGCTGACGGATGCCAGCGACGGGCGCATTCTGTTCGACGGCCGCGACGTGACCGCCCTGCGCGGCGCGGAGAAGCGGCGCTGGCAATCGGACTGCGCGATGATCTTTCAGCAGTTCAATCTGGTCCCGCGCTTGGATGTGGTGTCGAACGTGCTGCACGGAACGCTCAACCGGCGGTCCACGCTGGCGACGCTGTTCAACCTCTATCCCACCGAAGACATTCACCGGGCGATCGACATCCTCGACCGGCTCGGGATCGCCGAACATGCGCCGAAGCGGGCCGAGGCCCTGTCCGGCGGGCAGCAGCAGCGCGTGGCCATCGCCCGCGCCCTGATGCAGGACCCCAGGATCATTCTGGCCGACGAACCCATTGCGTCGCTGGACCCGATGAATGCGCAAGTGGTGATGGATGCGCTGCGCCGGATTCATGAAGAAGACGGACGCATGGTCATCGCCAACCTGCACACGCTCGATACCGCGCGGCGGTACTGCGACCGCGTGATCGGCATGTATCAGGGCCGGGTGGTGTTCGACGGCACGCCCGAACAACTGACCACCGGCGTGGCGCGCGACATCTATGGCGCCGATGCGTCGTTTTCCGAAGCGGCGACATCGACCTCCATCGAAACGCTGGACGCCGTCCCCGCCTGATCCTTCCACCCTTCCACCCCGCGCCGCATCCCGGCGCGTTTTTTCTTCTACAGGAGCATGAAGATGAAAACCCTGATCGCGGCCGTTCTGGCCACCACGGCACTGACTGGCGCGGCTGTTGCCGAAGACCAGATCTCTGAATTCCGCATCGGCATTCTGGGCGGCGAAAACGCTCAGGACCGTCTGACCAAGAACGAATGCCTGCGCGTTTATACCGAAGAAGCCCTGGGCGTGCCCACGAAGCTGTTCGCGCCCGCCGACTATAACGGTGTGATCCAGGGTCTGCTGGGCGGCACGCTGGACGTGGCGTGGCTGGGCGCGTCGGGCTATGCCAAGGTGTTCCTGTCGGACCCCGAAGCGGTTGAACCGGTTCTGGTGAAGGTCAACGTCGATGGCAGCTATGGCTATTATTCGGTGGGCTTCGCGCGCAAGGATGCGAACATCCATTCGCTGCAGGACATGAAGGGCAAGCGCTTCGGGTTCGGCGATCCGAACTCCACCTCGGGCTATCTGATCCCGTCGATCGAGATCCCGGCGAAGACCGGCGCGTCGATGGATTCGGGCGACTACTTCGCCGAAGTGCGCTTCACCGGCGGTCATGAACAGACCATCGTTGCCGTGAACAACGGCGATGTGGATGGCGGCGTGACCTGGGCCGACGGTCTGGGCAACTGGGAAGACGGCTATAACTCCGGCGCGCTGCGCCGCGCCGTGGATACCGGCCTGGTCGACATGAACGATCTGGTTGAAATCTGGCGGTCGAACCCGATCCCGGAAGGTCCGGTCGTGGTGCGCAAGGCGCTGCCGGAAGACGTGAAAGCCAAAGTCACCGCCCTGTGGGACACCCTGTCCGAAACCGACCGCGAGTGCTTCTATGGCGTGGCGGCAGGCGAGGCGAAGAGCTTCGACCCGATCGGCCATGACGCCTATCTGTCGATCATCGAGGCGCGCAAGCTCCAGTCCGAATAATCGGCCCTGATCCGCGGGTTCCGGCACAAGATCGGCCGGGACCCGCTTTTTGTTTTGGAAAGTCTTCTCATGGTGCAATCGGTTCGCGACGTTCAGGCCAGCTATATGGCGCTGGTCCGGCGCAGACGCAGCTATTCGGCGATCCTGCTGGCGCTGTTCGTGGTGCTGATGGTGTCGGGGTTCCGCACGGCCAATGACCGCAACGCGGGCGGCTTCTTCGACGGGCTGCACCGGCTGTTCGATTTTCCGGCCGAGGTTCTGGCCGAGGCGTCGGAAAAGGCGGCCAATCTTCCGGGGCATCTGGTGACGTTCTTTCCCGCGCTTCTGGAAACCGTCAATATCGCGATTGCCGCCACGCTGATCGGCGCGCTGGCCGGGGGGCTGCTGTCGCTGCTCAGCACCCGGGGCCTGTCGCCCTGGCCGTGGGCGGTGCCGATCTTCCGCCGCATGGCGGATATTCTGCGCGCCATTCCCGATGTGGTCATCGCCCTGGTGCTGATCTTCATTCTGGGCGGCGGGCCGGTCCCGGCGATGATCGCCATCGCGCTGCACAGCACCGGCGCGCTTGGCAAGATGTTTTCCGAGGTCAACGAAAACGTGTCGCTAAAGCCCGTTGAGGGGCTGCAATCGGTGGGGGCGGGCTGGATCCAGCAGATGATGCTGGGCGTGGTGCCGCAGGTCGCGCCGAATTATCTGAGCTATGCGCTTCTGCGGGTGGAAATCAACATCCGCGCCTCGGCCATCCTGGGCTTCGTGGGCGCGGGCGGCATCGGCTATGAGTTGAAAAACGCCATCTCCTGGGGGCAGGGGCGGTACGACGACGCGGCGGCGATCTTCCTGCTGCTGTTTCTGACCATCGTCGCCGTCGATCAATTGTCGGGCCATCTGCGCCACCGGCTGACCCATGGCACCGCGAAAGGAATGCTGGCATGAGCCTCGCCGCAGATCCGTTGAAAACCGGCGCCGAGCGGCTGTTCTTCCGCAAGCGCCTGATCGGATTTTCCATCCCGCTGATCATCCTGATCTATCTTGCCCAGCTGTTCTTCGCCTTCGACATCGCCGGGCTGGCCCAGCGGGCCAACTGGGAAAATGGCCGGACCCTGGTTGCGGACAGCTACAGCTACAAGACCCAGGTGATGCGCGACAACCGCACCGGAGAGGTCTCGGTCGCGGTGGAAGGCGAACGCCATGGACGCTATCCCGACGGCACGGCGCCGGACTGGGTGCATCTGGGCGCGGTGACGACGATCGATCTGCCTTATGGCCATCAGGTCCAGTTTCTGCCCGACGGGCTGCGCTATGACATTCCGGGCTATGGCACCATCACCGCGTCGCCCGGCTCCCAGGGGGTGCAGGCGGTGCTGCCCGACGGGCCGGTGCCCGATTTCATCAATGCCAGCAAGAACCGGCTGACCGTGACCACCAAAGCCGGGCGGCTGACCGTGACCCGTGCCCGGTCCGAGGTCTTCCGTTATGCCATGGGGTGGGAGCTTTTCTTCTTCACCCTCGACAGCCCTTATTCCGGCATGTCCCCGCAGGCGGTGCTGTCGCGGGCGCTGTCCGGCGAAGCGGGCGCCATCTGGCACGATTTCTGGACCAACAAGCTGTGGCGCCATGGGGATGTGGCCTGGGCCCTGGCCGAAACGCTGCTGATGGCGTTTCTGGGCACCATGGGGGCCGGCATCGTGGCGCTGCCTCTGGCGTTTCTGGCGGCGCGCAACTTCGCCCCGCTGGGCCCGCTGCGCTTTGCCATGCGGCGGATGTTCGATTTCTTTCGCGGCGTCGATGCGCTGATCTGGACCATCGTGCTGGCGCGCGCCTTCGGGCCCGGACCGCTGACCGGCGCCCTGGCGATCCTGATCACCGACACCGGCAGTTTCGGCAAGCTCTTTTCCGAAGCGCTGGAAAATGTCGATGAAAAGCAGATCGAGGGCGTCCAATCCACCGGCGCCAAGCCCGTGCAGCGGTATCGCTTCGGGGTCATTCCGCAGATCACGCCGGTCCTGATCAGTCAGGTGCTGTATTTCCTGGAATCCAACACCCGCAGCGCCACGATCATCGGTGCGATCACCGGCGGCGGGATCGGGCTGCTGCTGACCCAGGCGATCATCACCCAGAAGGATTGGGAGGAGGTGACCTATTACATCATCCTCATCATCCTTATGGTGGTGGTGATGGACTGGATTTCGGGCATGCTGCGGCGGCGGCTGATTTCAGGCGGCGAAGGCGGTCATTGATGGCGCGGTTGTCCGACCATGCGCCGCTGGTGCATCCCGATTGCGACATCGTCGACAGCGATCTGGGCCGGTTTGTCGAAATCGGCCGGGGCAGCCGTGTGGCGCAGTCTCAGATCGGGGATTATTCCTATTGCGACCGCTATGCCGACATCGCCAATGCGCGGATCGGCAAGTTC
>JAGQRU010000027.1:5084-25968 GCA_020425105.1 Paracoccaceae bacterium | reverse complement strand
CAAGGCGCCGCCTGCGCAGGCAGCCGGTCCGGGCGGAGCCCGGCCGCAACCGCCCGCAAAGGTTCCACCGACACCGGCAAAGGTTCCACCCGCGCCGCCGCCACCCGCGGTTCTGTCGGAACAAAGCGCCCTTCCCAAGGGGACCGTTTCCGCCGCGAAGGCGCGCCCGCGGCACTGGATGCTGCTGGTGAGTTTTCTGGCGATGGTCGTGCTGCCCGCAGCCTTGTCCTTCGGGTATCTCTATCTTTTCGCCGAAGATCGCTATGCATCGGACGCGGCGTTTTCGGTTCACAAGGAAGACGGCCCCAGCTCGATGGAGGTTCTGGGCGGACTGTCGGCGCTTGGGGTCAGCAGCGGCGCAACGCCGGATGCGGACATCCTGTACCAGTTCATCCAGTCGCAGCGCATGGTCGAAGCTGTCAACGCGCAGGTCGATCTGCGGCAGGCCTATGGCGCCAGCTATGGCAGCGACCCGGTCTTTTCGCTGGATCCCGATGCCAGTCTGGAAGATCTGGTCGATTACTGGGACCGCATCGTTTCGCTGGTGTTCGAAGCCGATATCGGTCTGATCTCGATGGAGGTCACGGCCTTTTCACCGGATGTCGCCAAGCGGATTTCGGAAATCATTCTCGATGAAAGCGCAGGGCTGATCAACCGGCTGAGCAAGATCGCCCGAGACGACACGATCGCACGCGCCCGCGAGGATCTGGACATCGCCGAAGCGCGGTTGAAGGAAAAACGGCTGGAGATGTCGAAATTCCGCGACATCGAGCAGATCGTCGATCCGACGGCAGATATCGCGGGGCAGATGGGGGTCATCTCGGCGCTGCAGCAAAACCTGGCGCAGGCGATGATCCGGCGCGATCTTCTGGTCGGCACGACGCGGGACGGTGACCCGCGTATTGTGCAGGCCGAACGCGAAATCGACGCGATCCGGGCCCGGATCGACGACGAACGCAACAAGGTCGGTGATCGCGACGCCAGCGATACGGCTCTGGCCCGGGTCGTGGGGCAATATGAAAGCCTTGTCGTGGATCGTGAATTCGCCCAGCAATCCTATGTCGCGGCCCTGGCGGCCTATGACGCCGCGGTGGCGGATGCTCGCCGCAAAAGCCGCTATCTGGCCGTGCATATCGAACCCACGCTGGCCGAAACCGCGATCTATCCGCGCCGCATGCTGCTGGGCGGGCTGGCCACAGGGTTCATCTTCATGGTTTGGGCCCTGGTGGCGCTGACCGCCTATTCGATCCGCGACCGCCGCTGAACCCGCGCCTGCGATGATCGAATTCCGGCACTTGACGAAATCCTATGTCACCGATGGCGGGGGGCGGAAATTCGTGTTGCGCGACAGCAGCATGGTGTTTCCGCGCGGCAAGGTGGTCGGGCTTCTGGGGCGGAACGGCGCGGGAAAGTCCACCTTGCTGCGCCTGATCGCGGGCACGCAGGACCCCGATTCAGGCAAAGTGATCCGTCATGGCACCGTGTCCTATCCGGTGGGGTTCGCCGGATCCTTCCACCCCGATCTGACCGGATCGCAGAACACCCGCTTCGTGGCGCGGATCTATGGCGCGGATACCGATGAGATGAGCGCCTATGTGCAGGATTTCACCGAACTGGGCGATTTCTTCCATATGCCGGTGCGCACCTATTCGTCGGGAATGCGGGCGCGTCTGGCCTTCGGCGTGTCCATGGGGCTGCCCTTCGACACCTATCTGATTGACGAGGTGACATCGGTCGGCGACCAGAATTTCCGCGACAAGGCGCAGCGCGTGTTCAAGGAAAAGCTGGCGGGAGCCGGCGCGATCATGGTCAGCCACGGCATGGGGCAGATCCGCGATATGTGCACGGCGGGCGCGGTTCTGGAAAGCGGGGCGCTGAGCTATTTCGACGATGTCGAAGAGGCCATTTCGGTGCACGAAGCCAATATGCGGCGGGGGATGTGATGCCGCGGGTTCTTGTTCTTGGGGCGGGCGGGCGCGCGGGCACGCGGCTGCGCCGTGGCTGGGCGGAACTGGCGCCCGGCACCCAGGCGGTGTTTCAGTCCCGCAGGGCCGGGCCGGGCATCGATCTGGTGCTCGATCCGGCCGCGTCCGGCGCCGACGGTCTTGGCGCCGCGATGCAGGCTGTCGCACCCGATCTGATCTTGTGCCTGTGGGGGGCGGTGGTGGTTCCCGGCGGCATTCCCCGCATGGAAGACAACCGCGATCTGGCCTGCCTGGCCTTTGCTGCGGCGAGGTCTGCGAAAGTTCCGCATGTCGCGGCGCTGTCATCGGGTATCGTCTATGGCACGCGACCGGGCGCCGCCTTCGACGAAGGCGATGCGCTGGATGGCGCGACGCCTTACGCGCAATCGAAAATCGCTATGGAACAGGCTCTGGCCGCTCTTGCCGAAGGCCCGGACGCGCCCGGACTGACCTGCTTGCGGCTGGCCAATCTGGCCGGCGCTGATATGCTGGCGGGCGCCGCGCGTCAGGCCAACCCGTCGGCGCCGTTGCGGCTGGACCGGTTCCCGGATGGCAGTGGCCCGGTGCGCAGCTACGCGTCGACGCGGACCCTGGCCGGGCTGGTGGCAGCGCTGGCGCGCGAGGCGGGTTCCGATCTGCCGCGCGTGTTGAATGTGGCGGATGGGGAACAGGGGCACGCCATGGGGGATCTTCTGGACGCGCTTGGCCGTCAGGGCCATCCGGTGCCATGGATCTGGCAGGACGCCCCGCCGGGAGCGGTCCCGCGTCATGTGATTTCCGGCCGGCGCCTGTCCGACCGCTTCCCTGCGCTTCGGGCGGTCTTTTGCGACAGCCCCGATGCGCTGGCGCGCGACTGGGCCGATCTTGAGGGGAACACGCCATGAGCCTTGGCAAACGTGCGCTCGATATCCTGGTGTCGGCATTGCTTTTGGCGCTGCTGTCACCGGTGATCCTGGTCGTGGCTCTGGCGGTATTGCTGCGGGACGGGCGCCCGGTCTTTTTCGCGTCCGAGCGCATGAACGGCCCGGAAAGCGCCTTCACCTTGTGGAAGTTCCGCACCATGCGCAACGACCCCAACGATGCGGGCGTGACCGGCGCCGACAAGACGGACCGGATCACCGGCACGGGGCGCTGGTTGCGCAAACGGCGGCTTGATGAGCTGCCGCAGCTTTGGAATGTGCTGCGGGGCGATATCAGTCTCGTCGGTCCGCGGCCGCCGCTGCGGCTTTACGTGGAAGAAGCACCTGAGCTTTACGCGCGGGTTCTGCGCAACCGGCCCGGGATTACCGGTCTGGCGACCCTGGTCTATGTGCGCCACGAAGAAGCCGTGCTGAGCGGCTGCCGGTCGCCGCAGGAGACCCATGACGCCTATCTGCGCCGCTGTGTTCCGGCCAAGGCGCACATCGACCTGATCTATGGGCAAAACCGGTCCTTGTGTTTCGATCTGGTGTTGCTGTGGCGGACCTTGCGCACGGTGACGCGGTCCGACAAGCGCGGCCGTCGCCGCTTCGCGCGGGCACGCCGAAAAGCCGCGCAGCACGGGTTGTCCTGACAGCAGCCGATTTCGCCTTTGCGGCAAGGGCGAAATCCCGTGCGCGAAAAATAGGCGCGAGTCCGCCATTTCAGCCACAACGTGAATCGGTCTCTTGCCAGACAGGCGTGGCGTCTGTTAGCCATGAGGGAAAGTAAAACGGTTCAAAATCATTTCGTTATCGCAACGAGAGTTGATGTCAGGGGCGCTTCGGTTGAGACTGAAAAACGCACTCGCTAAAGCATTGAGGCCGCTCAGCCGGCTTTCGCAGGTGCAGAAGATCGGGATGATGCTGGTGGTGGATTCGCTGCTGATTCCGCTGTCGCTGTATCTTTCCGTCGCCGGTTTGGAAAATTCGCTCGCGATCTCTCAAGCTTTTCTTGGAGATTGGGAAATTGTCCCGCTTCTGGTGGTGATCGGGGCGCTCAGCGCGTACACCCTTGGGTTGCCGCGGATCCAGTTGAACGATTATGAAACCGCTGGGATGCCCCGTGCGGCGGTGCTGTCAGGGATTTTGGCGGTTTCCGCATTCGGTCTGAACGCACTGGCCGATGGGCCGGTTCCGGCTTCGGCATTTATCGGCTTTGGCGCGCTGATGTTTCTGGGCATGCTGCTTGCCCGTGTGACGATGCGGGCGATCCTGATTGCGGTGCTGACGTCCCAGACACGGCGGGTACTGATTCTGATCTATGGGGCCGGGCGGACCGGTATGCAGCTGGCAGCCGCGCTGCGCCATGACGACCGGGTGCAACCGGTGGCCTTTGTCGACGACAACCCGGCGCTGCGGCGCATGACGGTGTCGGGTCTGCCGGTTCTGTCTCCGGCGCATCTGGAAAAGACGGTGACGGACAAGGGCATCGAGCGGGTTATCCTGGCCATGCCGTCCCTGTCGACGCCGCGCAAGCTGCGCATGTTCCGCCGTCTGGCGCCGCTGGGGGTCGAGGTTCAGGCGCTGCCGTCTTTCGCCCAGCTTGTCGGGGCTGAAGCGCTGGTTGAAAAGCTGGCGCCGGTCAATCCTGCGGATTTTCTGGATCGTGTGCAGTTTGACGGCGCCATCGAAAGCGCCGCGCATGTCTATTGCGGCAAATCGGTTCTGGTGACCGGCGCAGGCGGGTCGATCGGATCGGAGCTCTGCCGTCAGGTTCTGTCCTGCAAGCCCAAGCGTCTGGTGCTGATGGATCACTCCGAACTGGCGCTTTATAATATCATCGCGGAACTGGATGCCGCCCAGCCCGAGACCGAGATCCGTCCGGTGCTTGGCAGCGTCGATGACGCGCGCCTGTGTGCAAATGTTCTGGCCCGCAACGAGGTGCAGATCGTTCTGCACGCCGCGGCCTACAAGCATGTTCCGATCGTCGAAGAAAACCCTCTGGTCGGCCTGCGCAACAACGTGTTCGGCACCAAGGTACTGGCCGACGCTGCGCGCGCCGCGCGGGTCGAACGGTTCCTTCTCGTGTCCACCGACAAGGCCGTGCGGCCGCGCAATGTGATGGGGGCGTCGAAGCGGCTGGCCGAAATGGTGGTGCAGGATCTGGCCGCGCGCGACTCCGGCACGCTGTTTTCGATGGTGCGCTTCGGCAACGTTCTGGGGTCTTCCGGGTCTGTCATTCCGTTGTTTGAACAGCAGATCGCCAATGGCGGGCCGGTGACCCTGACCGATGTCGCGGTGACGCGGTTCTTCATGACCATTCCCGAAGCCGGGCGGCTGGTTCTGCTGTCCGGCGCGCTGGCCCGGGGCGGCGATGTCTTCGTTCTGGACATGGGCGAGCCGGTGTCGATCCACAAGCTTGCGGTGCAGATGATCGAAGCGGCCGGGTTCACCGTCCGCGATGCCGCAAACCCGTCGGGGGACATCGAAATCAAGATCACCGGCCTGCGTCCCGGTGAGAAGCTGCATGAAGAGCTGCTGATCGGCGGCGAGCATCTGACCACCCACCATCCGAAAATCCTGCGGGCGCTGGAAAGCGGGCTGTCTGAAATTGAAATCGCCACGGCGCTGCGCGAATTGCGCCTTGCCATCGAAGCGAATGATTGTGACGCTGCGCACGCCGTTCTGTCCCGCTGGGTCGAAGGCGCCATGGATCCCGTCAGCGTCAATATGGGCTAGCCGATTTGCCAACTTTTTTGCGTCTGGAAACACGTTACCCGCTTTGTCGGCGGGCAATTCCCTGGGTCGTGGCCTGTACCGGAACCATCGCCGCGACCGCGTCGGCCGAGGCGTTTGACGTCCCTACGGTGACCCGGGCCGAGCCGGGGTTTTTCGGCCTGCCGGGATTGGTCGACATGCCCACCGCGGATATGATGCCCGATGGCGAGATTCTGACAACATTTTCGAATTTTGCCGGCACCACCCGCGCCACGCTCGCCTTTCAGATCGCGCCGCGTCTGGCTGGCAGCTTTCGCTATACCGGCTTGCGCAACTGGAACGCGGACGGGTTCGACACCTATTACGACCGCAGCTTCGACCTGCGCCTTCAGTTGTTGACCGAAACAGATTGGCGGCCGGCGGTGACGCTCGGCCTGCAGGATTTCATCGGAACCGGGCTTTATGCCGGTGAGTTTCTGGCGGCTTCGAAAAGCTTCGGCGATAGTGTGTCCGTTACCGGCGGGATCGGCTGGGGCAGGCTGGGCAGTTTCAATTCAATCGGCAGCTTCGGCGACCGGCCACCGCAGACGGCGGAAAGCATCGGCACCGGCGGTAAGCTGAACGCCGATCAATGGTTTCACGGCGATGCGGCCTTGTTCGGCGGGCTGGCATGGCGGCCCATCGACAAGCTGACCTTGAAGGCGGAATATTCGTCGGACGCCTATGACATCGAGGTCGGCGAGCGCAGGCTGTTCAATCGCGATGCTTCGCTGAACTTTGGCGTCGAATACCAACTCGCCACCGACATCCGTCTGGGCGCCTATTCGCTTTACGGATCCGAATTTGGCGTGCAGCTGAGCATCGGGCTGAACCCCGCGCGCCCGCCGGTGCCGGGTGGCAAAGAAATCGGCGGGGCCACGGTTCTTGAACGCCCGTCGCGCGCGGCCGCGCCGCAGATCTATGACACCGGCTGGGCAGCGTCCGAACCGGCGCAGATCCAGCTGCGTGACAGTCTGGCGGCGGCTCTGCGCGCGGAGCGGATGGAGATGGAAGCGCTCGACCTGACCGCGACCGAAGCACGGCTGTATCTGCGCAACAAAGGGTATCGCGCGCCGGCGCAGGCTATCGGCCGCAGTTTGCGGCTGATGTCGGTGATGCTACCCGCCTCGGTTGAAACGTTTACCATCATCCAAACGATACAGGGGCTGGCATTGCCAGCGATCAGCTTCAGCCGCCGGGATGTGGAGGTCTTTTCGACCCAGCCGGACGGCGCGGAACAGATGCTGGCGCGTGCCAGGGTCGATACCGCGCCCGGCCGACCGCTGGAGGCAGATCGCGCGCCCGGGACATACCCGCGCCTGACGTGGAGCTTCGGTCCCTACATGCGGACCAGCCTGTTTGACCCGGACAATCCCTTCCGGGCCGATATCGGGCTGGCGTTCGGGACGGCCTGGCAGCCGGCGCCCGGTCTGATTTTCGCGGGAACCGTGCAGAAGAAAGTGGTCGGCAATCTCGATCAGAATTCGCGCCCGTCGGATTCGGTGCTGCCGCATGTGCGCTCGGATTATGCGCTTTATGACCGCGAAGGCGATCCTGCGATCAGCGAAGTCTATGGGGCCTATTATTTCCAGACCGGTTCGGAGACCTTCGGGCGCGTGTCCGTCGGGTATCTGGAGCGCATGCATGCGGGCGTGTCGGGCGAAGTGCTTTGGGCGCCGTTCGATCTGCCCTATGCGTTTGGCGCCGAGGTGAACTACACCCGCCAGCGCGACTTTGACGGCGGCTTCGGCCTGCAGGATTACGATGTCGTCAGCGGCCATCTGTCGGCCTATTGGCGCTTTGACGACAATTTCTTCGCCCAGGTCGATCTGGGGCGGTATCTGGCAAAGGATTACGGCGGGACGCTGTCGCTGGAGCGGGTCTTTGCCAATGGCTGGCGGGTTGGGGCCTTTGCCACGATCACCGATGTGTCGGCGGAGGATTTCGGCGAAGGGTCGTTCGACAAGGGGATCACCATGACGATCCCGATCGACTGGATTATCGGGCGTCCGACACGCGTGACGCAGGACTTCGTCGTCCGTCCGCTGACCCGCGACGGCGGCGCGCGCCTGGAGGTTCCGGGCCGGCTTTATGGTGTCGTCGAAGATGGCCGCCGCGTGCGGCTTGAAGATCAATGGGGGCGGTTCTGGCGATGAGGCCACACAGGTTTGGGTTCGCAGGATGGGCGGCAATGCTTCTTTTGGCGGCTTGCAGCTCTGAGCCGACAGGGACAGCGCCCGACCAGTTGTTGGGCCAGGTCGCGAGCAATATCCTTCCGCGCAACGGTCCGGCCCCCGGCGCGCGCGATATCTCGGAACTGACCCGGTCGGCGATCGCGGGGGTGACCGAGCCGTTGACCCTGATTACCGTGCCGGACGTCAACGTTGCCACGACCGTTGTTCTTGCGGCACGAAAGGGCAACGTCGAGACTTGGCGTGCCGCCGATGGCGGGTCGCTGCTGCTTGACGGGCCCGTGCTTTTTGCCACGCGTGGTATTGGCCAGGATCTCTTGGCTGCGGAAACGAGTGGATTGCGTCAGATGCTTCAAGCCGGGCGAAGCGGGACGCTGACCCGCGATCTTCGGCATCTCGACGGGCTGGATCAGATCCGGATCACCCATTTCCAGTGCACGCTGGCGCGGGATGGGGCTGAACGCATCGTCATTCTGGATCGTCCGCATGATGTGACGCGCTTCCGGGAAACCTGCCGCGCGGGTGAGCTTGAGATCAACAACACCTATTGGCTGGACAGCGGCGGCTTCGCCTGGAAGAGTCGGCAATGGGTCGGTCAGGCGCTGGGGTATATGGTGATCGAACGCCTTGTCCGTTGACGGCCGGGCTGAGCCGCCGGTTGGTCAGAAATAGCTGCGGACCAGCGCCGACGACACGAGCGTCCAGCCGTCCGCGACCACGAAGAACGCCAGCTTGAAGGGCAACGACACGATCGCTGGCGGGACCATCATCATACCCATGGACATCAGGATCGCGGCAACCACCAGATCGATGATCAGGAAGGGCAGAAAGATCATGAAGCCGATCTCGAATGCGCGGGCGATTTCCGACAGCAAGAACGATGGCACGAGCAGCGACAATGGCGACGCCGCGTCCGGCGCGGTCACGAGCCCGGTACGCAATTCGGCAAGGCTTGCATAGGTTTCGGGATTGACCCGGTTCAGCATGAACCCATGAAACGGGCGGATTGCGGCGGCAAGCCCCGGTTCAATCGCGACCTGGCCGTTGACGACCGGTCCGATCCCGTCATTCCACGCGGCGGTGAACACGGGGTCCATGACGAAATAGGTCAGAAACAGCGCCAGACTGACAATGAGCATGTTCGGCGGTGATTGCTGAAGCCCGATCGCTTGCCGCAGGATTGCCAGCACGGTCACGATGAACGGAAAGCAGGTCACCATGATGGCCAGCGCCGGGGCGAGACTGAGGACGGTAACCAGAACGAAAAGCTGGACCGCGCGGGCTGAAAGCATTTCGGGATCGAGCCGGAAATCCGCCAAGGATTGCGCCATGGCGGGAACGGGCAAGAGAGCCGTTGCCAATATCAGCAGAAGACAGATTGGCAGGTTGAGCCGCGTGCCGCGGTCAGAAGCTGCCATTGTCAGATGCAACTTCGGTCAGGCGCACAGCGAGCTGTCCGGCCTGTTCGCCGTCCAGCTCCTCCAGTTGCCCCCGCGCGATAAGCCGGTCGCCCACATAAAGCTCCACCGGGTCTTCGACCCTTCGGTCCAGTTCCAGTACTGAGTCCGGATTCAGGCGAAGGAGTTCCGCCACGCTGGGGCGCGCGCGCCCGACCGACACGCGGACCTCGATCGGCACAGACGTGAAGGCGCTGTCATGCCCGGAAGATGCGGGCTTGGGGTCGGGGTGAACCGCCTCATCCATTGGCTTTCTTCCTTTCGTTCAGTTTGAAGAAATCGCCGACCATGGTTTCTACGTCGTTAATGGCGCTGGCCAAATCGACAATCTTTTCCCGTTCACCGAAACGAAGGAACACCTGTCCGTCGGCAAGTGTCGGATCGTCGCGCAATTCAAGGGGAAAGCCGGGATCCGATGGGATAAACCCATCCAGCAGCGGGCGGGTCTGGGGCGCGCACATCACCAAGACGGGGGCCGCTGCCGCGCCTTCCAGAAGCGGCTGCAAGGCTTCGCCAACCATCGCCGGCAGGGCCACTTTCGCGGATTCGGGGAGAACGCTTGCGACCAGTTCCCGCAACAACGGCTCCACGCCCTTCAGAACATGTGACTTCGCCTCGTGGAAGGTAAAGGACAGATCGCGCAGATTGGCCTCAAGATCCGCGGAAAGCGCGCTGCTCTCTTCTGTATGGGCCTTGTTTGCATCGTCCCAACCGGCTTTATAGCCCTGCTCGAACGCAGCCAGCTTCTGTTCTTCCTGAACCGATGCCGACGCAACCACGGCGCCGTCCGAGACAATGCCGGCGCCAAAATCTTCAAGAACAAGCACGCGTCCCATCAGTGTACCTCCGAAGGTGTATCGTCTTCGATCCAGGAGCGCAGGATTTCAATCGTGTCGGCCTGACGATCCTCGATCAACTGGCGCAGTTCGCCGGACGGGGTTGCTGGCAGTTGTTCGGGTGCCGCGTCTCCCATCAATCCGCCGGTCCCGGTCCCGGTGCCGGGCAGGGCAGGGATGGCGTCGCCGCCGGGCGCTTTGCTGCCATCGGCTGTCATAACCGTCCCGTCCAACACCTCTCCGGTTCCGCCGAAGCCTGCGGCGCCTGCCGCAGCCGTTCCCAGAAGTTCAGATCCAGATGCGGGCGAGGGCAGTGCGGCCGTCGCCCCGGCTGTTCCGCGCAGGACCGGTCGGACTACGAACAATCCGAGCACCAGGGCCACCAGCGCAAAGATCAGTGCCTGGCCAAGCTGGAATGGATTGAAATTGAAAGCACCGAACAGACCGGCTTCAGCGCTGGTGCCCAATGCCTCAATGGGTTCGAACGGCATGGATTTGATGGTGATCTGATCGCCGCGCGCTTCATCATAGCCAATGGTTGAAGCCACAAGTTCGCGGATATCGGCGAGTTCCGTTTCGTTCAGCGATTCGCCATTTTGCGCGCTGGCCCCGTTCACCAGAACGGCGACCGAGATTCGGCGCACCGATCCAGGCCTGCGCACCACCTCCCGCGTCATTTCTGAAATTTCGAAGTTGGTGATCTCACGCGTTTCGCTGTTCTGGCTTTGCGTCCGGCCGTCTCCTGCCGCTGCATCGCCGTCGGGCAAGTTGCTTGCGACAGTGACGCCACCCGGGCCGGCATTGCTTTCGGTCGAGGTCACTTCTTCAACATCGGTGCTGATGGCGACGCGGGACTTGGGATCTATCGTGCGTTCCGTGATGGATTCGCTTTCGGTGACGGTGTCGACGCTCACCTCGACAACGGCATTGCCCGGTCCGACATGGGCAAAAAGCAAGCGTTCCACGTTCCGTTTCAGCCCTGCTGCGCGGTTGTCCGCGAGTGCCGTCTGGTCTTCCGTGGTGCCCGACACCACTTTGCCGCTGGCAGCATCGATCACGGCAACATTTTCCGGGGTCAGGCCGCGTACCGCTGACGCAACAAGAAATCGGAACGAGTTTGCGTTCTGCTCGGACACCTGACCGCCGCGCGCCAGAACCGTTACTGACGCGGTGGGCACGCCGGTGCGATCAAATGGTGTCGATTGCGGGGTGGCGATGTGGACGCGCGCCTGACGAACCATGGGGTTCGACAAGATTGTTCGCGCCAGTTCGCCTTCCTTCGCGCGCCAATAGGCCGCGTCGAACATCTGCGACGTGGTGCCGAAGCCGGTCAGGGAATCCAGCAGTTCGTAGCCTTTTCCGCTGTTGGTCGGCAGCCCATCACCGGCCAGCGCCATGCGCAGCCGATCACGCTCGGTGCTTTCCACATAGATGGAGTCGCCGCGGATTTCATAACGGGCGACCCGCTGATCGAGCGCTTGCAGCACTTCGCCGGATTGAACCGGGTCGAGACCGGCATAAAGCAGGCTCATACTCGGCGCGGCCGCCATCCTGCCAAGCCACAAAACGGCCAGCACCGTCGCCAGAACTGCCAGAACAGCCACAGCCTTCTTGCCCGGTTCGAGCGCCAACCATTTTTGTGCCACCTGATTCACAAGGATTCTCCTTTCCCGGTGCGACTGCCCGGATCTTGGCGCCAACCTGACATCCTTCGCCTTAACAATCGGTTAGTCCTGTTGGTGTTATGCCGGAGTCGCTGAATGATGGAGGTTGCGGTGGCAGAAACAGATGCAGAACCGCCAAAGAAGAAATCCAAGCTGCCTCTCTTGGCTGGGATTGTGCTGGCATTGGCGCTCGGCGGCGGCGGGTTCTATGCCGTCTATTCAGGCATGATTCTGGGAGGCGGCGACAGCCATGCGGCAGCGGACGGACATGCCGCACCGGCCGCCGATCATGGCGATGGCCATGGAGACGGGCAAGGCGGCGATGCGGTGGGGAGCGTTATCGCGCTTCCTGATGTCGCCTTCGTCGAGCTGCAGCCGCTGATGGTCGGCCTCGCGATGAGCGACCCACCGCGTCAGCTTAGGCTGGAAGCGCATCTTGAGGTGTCTCCCGCATATGCGTCTGACGTGCAGAAGATGATGCCGCGGATCATGGATGTGATGAACAGCTATCTGCGCGCGGTCGAAGTGCATGACCTGAGCGAACCAGCCGCATTGTTGCGCATTCGGGCGCAGCTGTTGCGCCGTATCCAGGTTGTGACCGGGGAAGGGCGCGTTCGCGACCTTCTGGTCACCTCATTCCTAATTAGCTGAGGATGTAATCATGGCTCTTGTTGCAGATATTCTGCTGATCGCCGGGGCTTTGGGAGCCGCGTTCTACTGCGTGGTTCTTTCCCGCAGGCTCAGCCGGTTTTCAAGCCTTGAACAAGGCGTTGGCGGTGCGGTTTCCGCCCTTTCAACTCAGGTTGCGGAGATGACCGAGACGTTGGAACGGACTCAGGCGGCAGCGCGCGAATCGTCCGCGTCGCTTGAAGACAGCACCCGCCGGGCCGAAACAGCCGCGCGCAATCTGGAGCTTCTTCTGGCCTCCATGCACGATATTCCGACGCAAAGCGCTCCAGAGGCGGCTCCGCGAAGCGGCGGCCCGGAATTCCGCCGCAATACCGCTGCTTTCCGTCGTCGGGAGGCCGCTGAATGACCGAAATATCCCGGCCAAAAGCGCGGGTACCCGTGGCATGGGTCCTCGCTGGCTTGTTTGTTGCCTCCGGCCTTGTGCGGTTTGTCGGCGGCACAGCCGAGGCAATTGCGCTTGAAATGGGCGACATACGGTCCTCGGAGGCCGCAGAAACCCACGGGCCGGCGAAAGATGCAGGGTTGCTGGATCAGGTTTTCGCCGAATTGCGGGAGCGGGAGCAGTCGCTTGATGCCCGTGAACACGCGCTCGATCTGCGGTCGGAAGAGCTGAATACGCTCTCGCAAAACGCGCGGGCACAACTCGACGAGCTTACGGTGGCAGAAGCGCGTCTGAGGGAAACGCTGGCGCTCGCCCAACGTGCGGCGGAAAACGACGTCGCGCAGTTGACCAGCGTTTATGCCAGCATGAAACCGAAAGATGCCGCGGCGGTCTTTGAAGAGATGGCCCCGGAATTTGCGGCAGGGTTTCTGGGGCGCATGCAGCCCGAGGCGGCGGGAAAGATCATCGCCGGGCTGCAGCCGTCCACGGCATATTCCATCAGCGTCATTCTGGCTGGGCGCAACGTGAACGTGCCGACAGAGTAACCTCATTTTCATTGTAAACAGTCCAATCTTCTTTCGAAGATTAGGTATGCGGAGCCTGAAATGATCGGAATCATCGGCATTGTTGTGATTTTTGCGATGGTGTTCGGCGGCTATCTCGCCTCCGGCGGGAAGATGGCCATCATTCTCAAGTCGCTGCCTTACGAGATGATCATCATCGGCGGCGCCGCCGTTGGCGCGTTCGTGATCGGCAATGACCTGTCGTCGATTGTGCATACGCTGAAGGACGTCGGAAAGGTCTTCAAGGGGCCGCGCTGGAAACCGGCGGACTACCGCGATCTGCTTTGTCTTCTGTTTGAACTCATCCGCGTCGCTCGCCAGAACCCCGTCGCCCTGGAAGAGCATATCGAAAATCCGGCCGAGTCGGCGATTTTCGGGCGCTACCCGAAGATTGCCAAGGACCACGAAGCAGTTGACCTGATCTGCGACACGCTGAGATCCGCGTCGATGAATTTTGACGATCCGCATCAGGTGGAAGAGGTCTTGGAAAAGCGCATCGAAGGCCATTTGCATCACGCGATGCATTCGTCTCATGCGTTGCAGACCATGGCCGATGGCCTGCCGGCGCTCGGCATCGTTGCAGCCGTTCTGGGGGTGATCAAAACCATGGGCTCGATCGATCAGCCGCCTGAAATTCTGGGCAAACTGATCGGGGGTGCGCTCGTCGGGACCTTCCTGGGCGTGTTCATGGCCTATGGAATCGTTGGTCCGTTTGCGGCCCGGGTGAAGGACGTGATCACCGAAGACAACCACTTTTACCAACTTATCCGGGAAGTGCTGGTCGCAAACCTGCACAATCACGCAACCAACGTCTGCCTGGAAGTGGGGCGTCAGAACACTCCCGGCCATATGCGGCCGTCCTATTCGGAGCTTGAGGAGGCGCTGAAAGCCGCCAAGCAGAACGCGGCATGACACGTCTCGCCTTTTTTTCCTTGATCTTTGCGCTCTGCATCGCAGCCCCGCTGCGCGCCGCGGTGCAGATCAAGTCCGGCGAACACGTCGATTTTTCGCGGGTTGTCTTGTATTTTGATGCCCCGGTTGACTGGGAACTCGGGCGCATCGATGATGGCTATCTGCTGCGGACAAGTGACGGCGCGCAAGACTACGACCTGACGGCGCTATTTGATTTCATGCCTCGTTCGCGCCTGCTGGAGGCGCGGGAGGAGCCGATCGGCCTCGTGTTTTCCGTCACCTGCGATTGCCATGCGGATGCTTTCGAATACCGCCCGGGAATTCTGGTTCTCGATTTCAAGGACGGCCCTCCGCTGCCGAACTCTCCGTTTGAAAAGGGGTTCTCTGCGGATGAGTTGCGCCTGACGGCGGCCAACAACAAGTCCTCCCTCGAAGCCGCAAATGCCGGCGCGCATTCCGATGGGGCTGCTGCGGCGGATGTCCTGAATGGCGCGCGGGTCAATGCCACCACCACTGAGCAGATGACAGTGCCGGATTTGTCGTCTGCCGGGCTGCCATCGGTGCGTGGCACGGCGCTGCGCGAAAACCTCGCCCAAGCACTGGGTCGGGCGATGACACAAGGCCTTGTCGACGCCCCTGAATCCGATGTCTCCAAACTCATGAATGATTGGGAAACGGCGGCGCAACGTGCCAGCGATCAGATCACCTTCCGCACCGCGACCGACTTGTTACAGCAAGATATCTCGGGCGAAACCGACGGAAGCGCGCAAAGCGAAACCTGCCTTGATCCTGAACATTTCGACATCGGAGCCTGGGGGCAGACTCCGATGTCTGTCGATTTTTTGGGTCAGGAACGCAGTGCGCTTGCATCGGGGGATGAAGAGCCGGAACAATCTGCGATCATCGCCGCAGTAAGAGCGCATCTCTTTATGGGTTTTGGCGCCGAGGCCGTTCAGATTCTGAACAGTTTTCCGATTGAAGGTCCCGATGCCGAAATACTGCGGGCCATGGCACGGCAAATTGATGAGCCGGGACGGCTGATCTCACCTGTTCTCAGCTCGCAGGTGGAGTGTGACGGCAGCGGGGCGCTTTGGGGTCTGCTGGCGCTCGATCTGACCGATCCGCAGCCGGATGTGAACGTGGATGCCATCTATCATACCGTTTCGAGCTTGCCGCTGCATCTGCGTCAACACCTTGCCCCGATTGTATCGGAACGGCTGCGGCGGCTGAACTATGACGACATGGCGACCGCTGTTAGGGTTTCAGTGTCGCGCGCGACGCCCGATCAGAGCGCTGAAATGATTCTGGAAGAAGCGCGGGCAATGCCTACTCATGCAAAAGCTGCGGAGTTGGAAGCCGTGTCGCAAGGGCACTTTCCTGTCGCGCTGGAAGCGCAGTCCGGCCGTCTTACGAACCATCAACCCATGCTTGATCTGAGCAATCCCGATAATCGGCGTGAGATTGAAGCGCAGATTCATGTCGCCAAGGGCAGCGCGGAGGCAAGAGATCTTCTGAGGTCGTATATGGCGGCGCTTGCAGATGATGGTCTGTTCGAAGAAGCGTTTGAATATGCAACCTACCTTTCGCATTCGCGAAAGGCGGAGGATCTTGGGGTCGAGGGAGCTTACGTTCATCTTGTCGACCGATTGGTGCAGTCAGGTTCCGATGGGAATTTTGTCCTGGCGGTGACGGATCGAGGTCCTCAGGGCCACCCCTATGACCTTCCCGCCGCGCTGGCTTCGGCAATTGCCGCGCGCCTGGAAGGTCTGGGATTTGACGGTCCCGCAAAGGCTTATTGGCAGGCGGCTTTGGCGCAGGGTGGGCCTGTCGCTTCTGCGGCGACCCATGGTGATCCTGACCACCGGGTGGCAGACTCCGCTGCGGCGCACGCGCATGGTACGGCTGATCATGACGCGCAGGGTCAGCACGGTGCTGCTCCGACGGATCATCCCGCAACAGAAACCGCTGCTTCTGCGCCTCAAAGCCCGATGGTGGCGGAGTATCTTGCAGAGCATGCGCCGGATCATGCCGCGGCTCCCACGCCGGACCACGGGCCTGAGACCGCAGAGGCCAACCACGATGCTGTGCCGGGGGCTGCAATACCGGTTTCTGCGCCGCAAGCCCCAACGGCTTCCGCGGCACAAACCGTTTCGGTTGGCCGCCCCGAGGCTGCTGGTCGTTCACCTCTGACGCCTGCTATCGTGCCTGAAACCTTAACATTGGCTGCGCAGGAAAAGCTGCTTGAGGAGTCGGCGGCCTTCCGGGCCCGGGCCGCGGCGCTGCTGGCGAGCAACTGACGCGTTAAAGGCACATCAATTCGACCTTTCCACTTCCTTCTGGCCAGTGGCCCCTTGGCCATTTAGACCATGCCGCATGTGCAAAGGAGTGGTGTATTGATCGTCAGCCGTTCAAGCAGGTTGAAGACGGAATGGTTCGGGAATCTGCGCGCGGATCTTTTGGCCGGGCTGGTTGTAGCGCTGGCGCTGATCCCCGAAGCAATCGCGTTTTCCATCATCGCAGGCGTGGACCCGAAAGTCGGGCTTTATGCGTCCTTCTCCATCGCGGTCGTGACGGCGATTGCCGGCGGGCGTCCTGGCATGATTTCGGCGGCAACCGCGGCGACGGCGGTGCTGATGGTCAGCCTGGTCAGGGATCACGGGCTGCAATATCTGTTGGCGGCGACCGTTCTGGCCGGGCTTTTGCAAATATGCGCCGGTCTGTTGAAACTGGGGGCCGTGATGCGCTTTGTGTCGCGGTCGGTCATGACCGGCTTCGTGAACGCGCTGGCGATCCTGATATTCATGGCACAGTTGCCCGAACTGATCGGCGTCACCTGGGTGACCTATGCGATGGTCGCAGCCGGTCTGGCGATTATCTATCTGTTTCCGCGGATAACGCGCGCGGTGCCGTCCCCGCTGGTCACTATCGTCGTCCTGACGATTGCGTCGCTGGTGCTGGGGCTGGATGTGCGCACCGTCGGGGATATGGGCGCGTTGCCCGATACGCTACCGGTCTTTCTGATACCGGATATTCCGCTGACCATGGAGACGCTTCAGATCATCTTCCCGGTCTCGGCGGCCATTGCGGTTGTCGGCCTGCTGGAAAGCCTGATGACCGCGTCGCTGGTCGACGACCTGACAGACACAAAGAGCAACAAGAACCGTGAATGTATCGGGCAGGGGCTGGCCAATACCGCGACCGGGTTCATCGGCGGCATGGCCGGATGTGCGATGATCGGTCAGTCGATGATCAACGTGAAGTCCGGCGGGCGCGGGCGTCTGTCGTGTTTCGCCGCGGGCGTTTTCCTGCTGATCCTGATCGTCGGATTGGGCGATCTGGTCAGCCGCATTCCGATGCCCGCGCTGGTGTCGATCATGATCATGGTGTCGATAGGCACGTTTTCATGGTCCTCGATCAAGTCGCTGCGGGAACATCCGCGCAGTTCGTCCATCGTGATGCTGGCCACGGTCGCCACGACCGTGTTCAGCCACAATCTGGCCATCGGCGTGCTGACCGGGGTTCTGCTGTCGGGGATCTTCTTTGCCGGAAAAATCGCCCAGATATTCCGTGTAACGTCGCAGCTGTCAGAGGACGGCACCCTGCGCACATATCGGGTGGAAGGTCAGGTCTTCTTTGCCTCCGCCGATGCTTTCACCGCATCGTTTGATTTCGGCGAAGTGCTGGAACGGGTGGTGATCGATGTCACCGAGGCGCATATCTGGGACATCTCGTCGGTTGCGGCGCTCGACATGGTCGTGCTGAAGTTCCGTCGCGAAGGGGCAGAGGTCGAAATCCGCGGGATGAACCGGGCCAGCGAAACCATCGTCGACAAGCTGTCGGTTTTCGACAAGCCCGGCGCGATGGATAAAGTGTTGGAGCATTGAGGGGCAAGATGAGCGAACTTATCGCGCTGGTGGACGGGTCCACCTATTCCGCGAGCGTCTGCGATCATGCCGGATGGGCGGCGCAGCGTTTGCGGGCGACGGTGACCGTGGCGCATATCCTTGGCCATCGGCAGGGGGTCAAATCGGACCTGAGCGGCAATATCGGGCTGGGCGCGCGCACAGCTATCCTGGAAGAACTGGTCGAGCTGGATCAGGCCAAGGCCAAGCTGGCCCAGAAGCGCGGCCGCGCCATTCTGGAAGATGCCAAGGCGCGCATCGAAGCCTTGGGGATCGAACAGGTCGAAACCCGGCTGCGCAATGGCGATCTGATCGAAACCCTGCAGGATCTGGAAGCCTCCGCCGATATGGTGCTGATCGGCAAGCGCGGCGAGGCTGCGGATTTCGCCAAGCTGCATCTGGGGTCGAATCTTGAACGGGTCGTGCGTGCCACCGACAAACCGGCACTGGTTTGTGCCCGGGTGTTCAAACCCATCGCGTCGGTGACGGTGGCCTTCGACGGCACGCCTGCCGCGCTGCGGGCGGTCGATTTCATGGCGCGCAGTCCGCTTTTCGCCGGTCTGGCGGTGACCCTGCTGACGGTTGGCGCCGACACGCCCGATACGCGGCGCAAGCTGGAAGGCGCGGCCGCGATCCTGAAAGCCGGCGGCATCGACGCGGTCATCGACATCCGCCCGGGCGAACCCATCGAAGTGCTGTCCCAGAAAGCCGCTGATGGGGAAACCGATCTGCTGGTCATAGGAGCCTATCGCCATACCCGGATCCGTTCGCTTATCATCGGATCCACCACCACAGAGATGATCCGGTCCTGCCAGATCCCGCTGCTGCTGTTCCGCTGATCCGAACCCGAGGGGCGCGATGACCTATTATTATCTGAAGGATGGCGACCCCGAGATTGATTCCATGCTCGCGTCGGTCTGCGAAATCGGCGGCGGTGTGGGACAGATGACGGATCTGTCCATCCGGTTGCGCGGCTATCCCGAAACCCGGCAGCGGGCCGAGGAATCGCTGGCCACAGCGAAACGCCAGCCCACCAGCGAACGGCATCGGCGCACCAAACGCTGGGTCTATTCGGTGCAGTACAACCGCTTTCGTCACCATTTCGAAACCACGCCGGGATCGGTGGCGGTGGCGTGGAACGGAATCACCGGCACCCGCCGCGCCTTCATGGCCGCGGCCCGTGATGCCGGCCGCCCGACCGTATTTCTGGAACGCGCGCCGCTTCCGGGCCGGGTCACGGTGGACCCGGTGGGCATCAATCAGTTGAACGGGCTGCCCCGCGACGGCGCGTTTTATCTCGACTGGGCGGGCAACGATCCGGTCCGGTGCGGGCGCGGATGGCTGGAGTTGCGGGCAAAGCTGCAGGCCCGCCCGACCGCGCGCGCCGATGTGGCCCAGGGCGGCGGGGATGCCAGCCTGGTTGGCCAGAATTACATCTTCTGCCCGTTGCAGGTGCCCGACGATACGCAGATCCGTCAGTTCGGCGGCTGGGTCGGCGATATCGAGCGGTTCATCGCGCTGCTGTCGGATGCGGTGGACAGCCTGCCTGAGGGCTGGCATCTGCGGTTCAAGGAACACCCGTCGTCGAAAATCCCGCTCGGCCATCTTCTCGCGGATCTGACCGCGCGGCATGGCGCGCGCGTGGTGGTGGACAACCAGACCGACACTTTCTTTCAGGTCGATCATTCCCGCGCGGTCATCACGCTGAATTCCTCTGTCGGGCTGCAGGCGTTCTTCTTTGAAAAGCCGGTGCTGGTTCTGGCCGAGGCGTTTTTCCGCCTGCCCGGGCTGGTGACGCCGGTCGACAGCGCGGCCGATCTGTCAGCGGCCTTCGCGGGCGCCGGAACGCTGGATTACGATGCCGGGTTGCGCAATGCGTTCATGAATTATCTCGATCAGGTTTATTATCCCCAGGTCGAAACCGGCTCTGACGGGCGGCCGCGAGTGGCGGCGGACCTGGTGCGCCCGAAACTTCCGGACACAGTCTAGACATCAAATTTTCACAACCTCTTTCCCCGGACGGCCAAAGCCGCTAACAGACGCGCGTTATGCAATAAGGAGAAGCCCGAAATGGGGTATAACGTCGTCGTCGCCGGCGCCACGGGGAACGTGGGCCGCGAAATGCTCAACATCCTGGCGGAACGTGCGTTTCCGGTGGAAAAGATCGCAGCTCTTGCATCGCGCAAGTCGCTGGGCACCGAAGTGAGCTTTGGCGACAAAACCCTGACCACCGAGGATCTCGACACGTTCGATTTTTCGGGCTGGGACATCGCGCTTTTCGCTGTCGGATCGGATGCGACGAAGATCTATGCGCCCAAGGCTGCGGCGGCAGGCTGTGTCGTGATCGATAACAGCTCGCTCTATCGTTATGATCCCAAGGTGCCGCTGATCGTCCCGGAAGTGAACCCGGATGCGATTTTCGACTATAAAAACAAGAATATAATCGCGAACCCCAACTGTTCGACCGCGCAGATGGTGGTGGCGCTGAAGCCTCTGCACGATCGCGCGAAGATCAAGCGGGTGGTGGTCAGCACCTATCAGTCCGTGTCCGGCGCGGGCAAAGAGGGCATCGACGAGCTGTGGGACCAGACCAAGGGCATCTATGTGCCGGGTCAGGAACGCGATCCGTCCAAGTTCACCAAACAGATCGCCTTCAACGTGATCCC
>JAGQRU010000027.1:4824-4986 GCA_020425105.1 Paracoccaceae bacterium | reverse complement strand
GCGTGCGGGTGCCGGTGTTCGTGGGGCATTCGGAATCGGTCAATATCGAATTCGAAGAATTCCTGGACGAAGACGAAGCCCGCGACATTCTGCGCGAAGCCCCGGGGATCATGGTCGTCGATAAGCGCGAGCCCGGCGGCTATGTGACGCCGGTGGAATGCG
>JAGQRU010000027.1:0-4752 GCA_020425105.1 Paracoccaceae bacterium | reverse complement strand
ACAACCTGCGCAAGGGCGCGGCACTGAACGCGGTCCAGATCGCCGAAACCCTGGGCAACCGGGTGCTGAAAAAAGGCTGAGAGGCCGAACGGCCCGCCCCCGCGGCGGGCCTGCGCGCCCCGGGTCAGACCGGGGCGAATTTTCCGGTGGCGGGGTCGATGACCTCCAGCTCACCCATCCGGATGTCAACCCACATCCCGTGCAGGGCCAGCAGGTCCGCCTCGACCGCTTCGCGGACGAAGGGGAAGGACATCAGGTTTTCCAGCGAAACATAGACCGTCTGTTTTTCCAGCGCCGTCAACTGGTCGTCGATGGGGTCGTCCTTCCTGATCCGGTCGAATCCGGGGCGCAGGATATCCAGCCAGCGGCCGACGAAGCTTTCGGGTTCGTCGAGCTCGGGTGCCTCGCCGCTGCACATGGCCCGGCATCCCGCCACACCGCCGCACATGGAATGGCCCATGACGATCAGATTGGCGATTTTCAGCGTGCGCACCGCATATTCCAGCGCGGCGGAGGTGCCGTGATGGTCGCTGTCCGGGGCGTAGGGGGGCACCAGATTGGCGATGTTGCGGTGCATGAAAAACTCGCCGGGGCCCGCGCCGAAGAGCTGGGTCACATGCACTCTGCTGTCGCAGCAGGAAATGACCATACATCGTGGGCGCTGGCCTTCTTCGGCCAGACGCCGATACCAGACCTGGTTTTCGGCATGATCGGTGGCTTTCCAGCCACGATACCGTTGCAACAGGTATCCGGGAATCGGCCGGCATATGGGCGGGGTATGTTTGGGATCGATGCTGTCCATGAGGGATTAAAATAGAACCAAGACGAATGAAATTCGAGACACTAAATGCATCTGCGGCAACCTTTTCTTTGGCCTACCCGTCTAGATCGTAAGTCTACGGTGGGGGCCGGAAAACGGTGGGATTTCGTGCAGTTGCATCTTGAAATTCGGGAAGCGGATCATCCTGATCCAATCAGGATGGTGGCGCGGTATGGCGGGGCGAACGGCTGCGGTCCCGACCGGGCGCTGATGGATCTTGTGGAAGCGCTTTCCATGGGCGTCGCGGGGCTGACCCGGGCACGCGAAGCGGGCGATGTTCAGGCGATCACGGATCTGGCGCGTCTGATGGAACGGACCGGCGATGAAGCGGGCCTTCCGCGGCTGCGGCTGGCGGCGATCAGCGCGATGGACTGTGCGTCGCGGGGCGATCTGGTCGGCCTTGCGGCAACCGCAGCCCGCTGTCAGCGGCTGGGCGATGCGGCGATCGCCGCGCTTTGGGCCGCCGATTTCGGCCATGGCTGAACGGGGTTGCGAGGGGCGGGCGATCCGCTAGGCTGACCGGACTTCCGTTTCAGGAGACCCCGATGGATACAGCCTTCGCCCCGGACACATCCCTTTCTCGCCCCCTGTATCTGGTGGCGCCGGGCGATCTTCCTGACTGGCTGACCACGCAGTCCCTGACGACACAGACTTGGCTGGAAGCAACCGGGTTCAAGGCGGATCTGGGCCAATTGTCGTTGATTCCGGCGCAGGATGGCGGTGTCGCGGCTGCGGTTTTCGGGATGGGAAGCCCTGCCGCGCGTGCGCGTGGACGGTTCTGGATTGCCAGCGCCCGGGCCGGGCTGCCGCCGGGCGACTGGCATCTGGACGGGGTTCTCGAGCCCGACGATGCCGAAGAGGCGGCTCTGGGCTGGCTTCTTGCGGGCTATAACTTCACACGCTACGCGGGCAGCGGGAAAGACATGGCGCGGCTTGTGCCGCCTGCCGGGGTCGATCCCGTGCGGGTGGCCGCCATCGCGGCGGGCGAGGCGCTGACCCGCGATCTGATCAACACCCCCCCGTCCGATATGGGGCCCGCCGAGCTGGAGGCCGCCGCGCGCGGCTTGGCAGCGGAGTTCGGCGCCACAATCCAGGTGACGGAAGGCGATACGCTGCTGGATGCCGGATTTCCGATGATCCACGCGGTCGGCCGGGCGTCGTCGCGCGCGCCGCGGCTGATCGACATGACATGGGGCACGACGGGGCCGCGTCTGGTGCTGGTGGGCAAGGGGGTCTGTTTCGACACCGGCGGGCTGAACCTGAAACCCGGCGCCAGCATGGGCTTGATGAAAAAGGACATGGGCGGTGCCGCGACGGTTCTGGGGCTGGCCCGGATGATCATGGCGCTTGGGGTGCCGCTGCAATTGCGGGTGCTGATTCCCGCGGTCGAGAATGCAGTGGGGGGCGATGCCTTCCGTCCGCAGGATATCTTGCGGTCGCGCAAGGGGCTCACGGTCGAGATCAACAATACCGACGCCGAGGGTCGGCTGGTTCTTGCCGATGCGCTGGCGCTGGCGGATGAGGCCGCGCCGGACCTGATCGTGTCGATGGCGACGCTGACCGGTGCGGCGCGCGTCGCGGTGGGCCCCGATATCGCGCCCTTTTTCACCCGTGACGCGGCGCTCGCTGCGGCGCTTGATGCGGGTGGACAGACGGCGCGGGATCCGGTTTGGCGGCTGCCGCTGCATACGCCCTATGATGCGATGCTCGAACCGGGCATCGCAGATCTGGACAACGCGCCGTCGGGCGGATTCGCCGGGGCGATCACCGCCGCCCTGTTTCTGCACCGGTTCGTGGAGTCTGCGCCGCGCTACGTGCATTTCGACATTTACGGCTGGCAACCGGCCGCCGCGCCGGCGCGACCCAAAGGCGGTGTGGGGCAGGGCGCGCGCGCTTTCTTGCGCGCCTTGCCGGTGCTGCTTGACCTTCCCGCGTGATGCCTTAGGCAGCAACTTGCAACAGCATCAGGCCACGCCCATGACCCAGCCTCCGAAATCCGCGCTCAGAAGCTTTCAGGTGGCTGTGCCGGTTGCAGATCTTCTGGAAAGCCCGGGCGGGGCGCGGGCGCGGCAATTGCTCTATGGCGATGTGGTGCAGCCGCTGAGCGAATCGAACGGCCATATCCTGGTTCGCCGGGTCGCCGACGGGTATCGCGGGGCGATGCGGGCCGACGATCTGGCCGATGCGGTGGCCGCGACCCATCAGGTGACGGCGCTGGCGACCCATCTATACATTGCGCCGGACATGAAATCGCGGGACGTGGCCAGCCTGTCGTTCGGGGCGCGGCTGACGCTGTCGGGGACGGAAAACGGATTCGGGATCACGCATGAGGGGCTTTTCGTTCCCCAAGTGCATGTGGCCAAAGACCATTTGCGCTTTTCCGATCCGGCGGGGGTGGCCGAGCTGTTTTTGGGCACCCCGTATCTGTGGGGCGGAAATTCGCGGCTGGGGATCGACTGTTCCGGGCTGATGCAGGCGGCCTGTCTGGCCTGCGGTATCCCGTGCCCCGGTGACAGCGCCGCGCAGGAGCGGTCCGCCGGTCAGCCGGTGGACGACGCCGAACCGCTGGCGCGGAACGACGCGATATTCTGGAAGGGGCACGTGGCCATCGCGGTCAGTTCGTCCCGGCTGATCCACGCCAACGCGCATCACATGGCAGTGACGTATGAGCCCGTTGAAGAGGCCCTTCGACGGATCGCCGCACAAGGCCATGGAACCGTGACAGGCCGCCGCCGTCTGGTTGCCGCGCGCTAGGGTTCGCCGCGCGGATCACACCGGCCGGATCAGCTTGCGTTCCAGCACCCTCAGCACGGCTTTCAGGTCGTGCCCGCGCTTCAGGATTTGCCCGTCCATGCCGACCACCGCATACATCCCCTGCTTGCTGCGCAACCTGGGATGTTTCTCGATCCGGTAAAGCGGGTTTTCGGCTGTCCGTCTGAACACGGAAAAGACCGCATGGTCCCGCAGGCAGGAAATCCCATAGTCCCGCCATTCTCCCGCCGCGACCATGCGCCCGTAAAGGGTCAGGATCAGGCTCAGTTCGGCGCGTTGAAACGCGACCTGATCAAATGCGGGGCCAGGGAATGGGGTCGGGGGATGCAGCGTCATGTCCGAACCTTGAGCCGCGCCTGAGGCTAAATCAAGCGCCGGCTGCATACATGCTCAAGATCGCCTGTTTTTGAAGCGAGGTTGCCTTGAATCGCGGGCATAATGTTCTGCACAGACAACGGCTTCTCGCTATATATGGTGAGTGGCGCGAAGCCGTCATCTCCGGCACCGTTGGTTCATTGCCCCCACATTGCGACGGTGCCGGGGGCCTCGCCCAGCCCCCGATCCCCAGTTCACTGATGCAATGCTTCTGTCCCGATGGGACGCGGGCTTTGCCGCGAGGCTCAGGCGGATCACCAGCCGCGACGACGCCGCGCCTGCCGCGCCGTATCAGCCGCAGAAGATGCGGCTGACCGTGCCGCCCGGCGATGTGGTGAAGGTCAGGCGGTTGCGGTCGAAATCCCGGGGCACGAACGCATCGGCGGCCAGCACACGCACCACCAGATCCGTGTTGACGCTGTCCACGATTTCGATCGGCTCGCCCTTCAGTCCTTCGAACAGGCTGGCGTCGCAGGTCGGCGCGGCCAGTGTCTGCGTCTCATAGGCGGGCTCGGGCGGGGCGCAGGCGGCCAGGGCAAGGCCAGCGGCGGACAATGACAGGGCGGTGATCACACGCATGGGAAACCTCGTTTTCCGCGCACCCTGCCGTTATGTCACTTTCGGTGCAAGCGGGCGGGATTGATCGTTGAAACGCTGTGTCTTTTCGAACAGTCTCGGGCCTGTACCAAGAGGGAGAACCATAATGCGCACCCGTGCCGCTGTCGCGCTTCAGGCCGGTCAACCGCTGGAAGTCATGGACGTCAACCTATCGGGCCCGCGTTTTG